>CALUTK010000022.1 GCA_944323675.1 Candidatus Gastranaerophilales bacterium
AAATACAAACGGTCGTGGTATCTTTTATTTGTTACTTCAAAAGATTCTTTCACTTAGGACTCAATGACAACTATTGCACGGCCGGTTGGGTTTGTTTTCGAAACGATAGCGGGAGCACCCCTCACCCGGCACTACGTGCCACCCTCTCCCTCAAGGGGAGAGGGGATAATACATCCCCCTTTTGCAAGGAAGACAGTTTTACTTATCCTGCTAATCATTACGAATACATCTTCAATGTACGCTCTATATTCTTGCTTATTACACTCTTTATTGAATCGTATTCTGTCTGCAACGCGTCGTGTTCTGTATCCAATCTCTTTAAAAGGTTGTCGTACTGTTTATCTTTCGCTTCTATATCGCGCACTGTCTGCTGGTATTCAACTTCTGCTCTCGTTATCGCTGCTTCGTTGACCTGCTCTGTTATATCCGTCGCATTACTATATATTATTGACGTCCACGTGACATTCGCAAGACCGCTGCCGTCTTCTGTCGGTTCTGTATAGTTTACTCGCTCTAACGTTACATATCCGTTATCCAGCGCGTATTTCAGCCATTCCTGACTGTTCATCAATCCGTCTTCCAATACCGTCCACAATATCTTGCCGTTTGCTGTCAAGCCTGTTTCTGGAGTTTTCGCATCGTCATCCAAAGGCTCATCCTCTCCATTCGTGTGTTCCGGATGTTCGCCGTTTTCTATTCCGTCTAGCTCAACTTTATCTTCGCTCGGTCCGTTCATTCTGTGCCACAGGTTTACATACCACTGTGCCTGATCTTTATCTGTATAAACAATAGTTTGATCTGTTATTACAGGGTCAATTTGATTTAATTTTTCTATTTCTTCGGCAACTTTTTCTTCCCATTCTTTATGGGCTTTTTCCCATGCTTCAACATCCGGAACGGTTTTTAATTCAGTTCCTGCCTGCTTTAAATCGTGTTCTACAAAGTAGAAGAATTTTTCCAAACTTTCTTTCTTTGCAGTTCCTCCGGTTGAAGAACCAATTGTGTACTCATTATGAACTTCCCATAATAAGTCAACACAACGCTGCCATAACGTCATATTCGGATCAGACGCCGGCCCGCCGACTGTTACTGTACCGTAATCTGTTGTTACTGTTTCGGAACCTCCTTCAATAACATCCCCTGAGCAGTAGCCTTTCTTTAACATCTCAGTAATTTCTTTAAATTTCTCAACCCCGTGTTGCGCAGTGTTCCAACACCAAGTGTTTCCATGTTCTCCACAGCTTCCGTCATAAATAGTAAAAGTATTTCCATCACTTGTTTCATGAGTTCCAGGCCCTATCAAATCTGCCATTACGTGCATATAACAGCAGCTTCCGCCAACCGCACCGCCCAAACATCCACCTGAACTAATTACAGCCTGGTAAATTTCATTATTAGTGGAAGGGACTTCTTCTATTTTATTAAAATCTTTTTGCTGCGGTTCTTTTGCAATTAAACCGCCGACAGTACCTTGTCCGCCGCCGACCCAGTTCCGCCAGTCTGAGCCATATATTAGTGTTGCCTGATCCACATAGGCAGGATTTTCTTTTTCAACGTCTTCAATTTCAGCAACGCCGTATTTTTCAAGGAATTCTCCAAGTGTCGCACTATCAAGATAATTTGTTGCATCCGTCTCAGATACCATTATTTGTCCATCGGTATTTATTATTCCGTACTGATTTTTTAGTATGCCATACTCTGTAAGACTTGTTCCTGTGAGTTTTTGAAGGACTTTGTTCCCGTCGGCATCATATGTTGCAAACATTAATTCGCTTTCATTCAAGGCATCCAAATAAGCAGCGCTTGCTTCGCTCGTTTTATTCGCAAGCGACATTTTCGCCGTCGTAATCGTCTGCGAACGCAGTTCATTATCCGACAATCGTGCCGTTATACTCAGTAATCTTGCTTGTGATGCACTCAGGCCCATTAGGGTCATTTTCCTTTTTCTTGTAAGTCGTCAATACGATTAACGGCCTTATGCAAAGCTATCTTTGAAAAAATCAGGATTTGTAACAAAAATTTTACAATTTTTCAGTGTGTAAATTTGAAGATACAATTGCTGTCATTATCCAGAATACAAACTGTATCTGAGGTCTGAAAAATACTGTATCAACAAGTCCGTGAACCATTACGGCACAAATTGAGATTAGAGCGGCTGATACAAATATAACTTTTTGAATATCATCTGTTTTTAAAATAAATTTAACAGAGTTTTTAATCAATGTAATCAAAAATCCAAGGAAGGCAATAAGTGCAAATATACCGCTTTCAACTGCTGTTTCAAGAAAAATATTATAAGCGCTCAGGGCGTCAAAACCTGTTCTCATATATAATCCGTAAATTTCACGGAAATTTTTGTTCCCGACACCGATACCTAAAAGCCAGTTATCCTTAAACATTTGGAGCGAGGATTGATAAACATTAAACCTGAATGAATTTGAAGAATCCTGTCTCATTGCAAAAATTGATAAAACTCTTGCTCTGAGTGATGTAACAAAAAGTATTGCTGCAGTAAATAAGGCGAAACATCCTGCAATAAATGAAAGATAGAGTTTTTTGTAATTATTCCAGAGGTATTTTGCAGAAACAGCAAAAAGTCCGGCAAAAATTACCATGCAACCAATATAAGATCCGCGGCATCCGGTCAGAAAAAGTGCAGCCACAGAAAATAAGGTTAATACTGATGAAATTATAAAAAATTTATATTTTTTCAAAATCGCAAAATATGCACTCATACCGAAAAGTGCCGGAATACCTGCAACAAAATACCCTCCGAGAAGATTCGGATTATATGGTTTGAGGGTTCCGTAAACACGGGTCATAACCTCTTCCGGATTCAATTTTGATACGTCCTGCCACGTTGAAATTTCTTCAACATGAGAAAAATTCTGCAAAAAGCCGATAACGCCCTCAAAACTTACGCAAAGCCCGATTGCACCTAATATATAAGGAATTTTTGAAGTATTATTCTTCAGATAATGAGCCGCAGATACATAAAAACCCAGATATGTAAAAGTTTTCATAAATCCTTTCAGACTCAATGCAAACAAAGTAGACCCTGCAAGGCTTATGACAACTATCATAAAATATGCCAGCAGCCAGATTTCAAATGTATTAGGCTCAAATTTTTCACCTTTTTTAGTTATAACTTTCAAAAGCGTTAGAAATATTGTAATTAAAGCAAGAAAACCTATAGCATCAGAGGACATAACGGTAGATGCGAAGATAACGGCGAGTATTGATATGAAAATCAGCCTGTCAATGTTTTGCAAAAACAAGCTGTTTTCATACAAATACTGCAATTTATTTTGTGTAAAATTTAAAATACTATTGAATATCATCACTATGATTCATCATTTCCGAACAGCAGGTGCTTACCTGAAGATTGGAAACAGTCCCGTTAAATTTGTAATCTTTCCCCTCAAGAGTGATAGGCAAGCCTATTTTTATTTTATTTCCGCCGACAACAGCCCCATCCTTTGTAATTTTAGCCGTATCTGTCAATGATACAAGGATATCATAAACATGTGACTGCGTAGGGTCATCAACTATTAGCATTGCTTTTCTAGGATCTGTTGATGGTGTAAGGCGCGGAAGAACTGTTTTCCTTTTTTCGGATTTTACAGAAGCAATCTGCAAATCTGAATAAGGTACATTTCGTATGCTAATAAAAGTAGATTCACCTGCTTTTACAGGAAGTTCTTTACCTGTATATGTGATACCGCGGATATATACATCAAAATAAATCTGGGATGTTGCTTCAATTTGATTTGAAGCTGTCTGACGGAATTTTTTATACGTAAAAAATCCTACAATTAAGGCAAGAATCACCCCTGCAATAATAATAACATCGACCGTTTTAAATTTAAAATTGTTCATAAAGTTCTCCTTTTTAGAGTTTATCAACGGCTGAAAGAAGTTCTTCCACCGTACAAGTAGCGCAGCCGTATTGTCTTACAACAAGACTTGCCGCAACATTTCCGATAAGCGCCGCGTAAACAGGTCCGGCACCTGCTGCGAGTGCCAGTGTGTAAACAGCCGTAACCGTATCTCCGGCACCTGTTACATCAAAAACTTCCGACTTATTAAATACCGGAATTTTTGTATATCTTTTATCCGGTTCTGTGACAAACATGCCGTCTGCACCGCATGTAATAAGAACGGATTTTGCAAACGTTTTATAGAGAAGTTTATCCCCTGCACGCTTTAAATCTTCTTCGTTCTTTATCTCAAAACCGACGGATTTTTGAGTATCCGGCAAATTCGGCGTCATAGATGTAATATCTTTATATTTACCAAGATCTTTTTGTGCGTCTACAACAATAACTTTATTATAAATATTCGCAAGTTCTATCGCACGTTTTACAATTTTATCGGTCAAAGTTCCGATATGATAATCAGACAGGATAACCGCATCGTGCTGCGGAATTGTTTTTTCAATTTCTCTAAGCACCTTATCTTCAGTTTCTCTTGAAATCGGAGCATTGGTCTGCCTGTCCACGCGTACAATCTGCTGGGTAATTGACGTTGTGATAGAGCCGGAAATTCTTGTCTTTGTTGTTGTTTTACGATTGCTATCTTTTATAATATGCTCGCAATTGATACCGGCTTCCGCAAAAGCTTCCGCAAGCTGCCCTGCCTGATAGTCGTCTCCCGTGACACCTATTACACTGACTTTTTTATTGTTCAAAGTTGCGGCGTTATGTGCAGCATTCGAGGCACCGCCTAAGATTAATTTTGTATGTGTATGCTGGAGAATTAACACAGGCGCTTCTCTGGAAATTCTTTCGGCATCGCCGTAAATCATCTCATCAAGCGCAAGATCCCCTATTACTAGAATTTTAGGTTCGCTTAACCTTTTGATATAATATACAAGTTTTTCTTTATCTATTTTCATAAAAACTTCACAAGTAGTTCACAGTCAATTTATCATAAACAAAACCGATAATCAATTACAGATGACGGACAATAGGCATAAGCAATTGGTCAGAAATCTGGTCGCAGCCGTCAAAGGCTCTTGCTCTCATTAATTCTGCTGCAGTTTCATAATCGTAATCAACTTCTTTATGAGTTACGGTAAAGGTTCCGCTGTCAAATTCAATAACCGCATAGCATGCTTTAGGTACACCGGTCATCGGACGGCCGACGCTTCCGACATTTACAACAGTCTGCTTTGTAAGCGTCTGGTATCCGCAAGGGATGTGAGTGTGTCCGCAAAGAATTAATTCCGCTATCTCTCCTTCTATCATTTCCTGAACTTCTGATAACTTCATCCCGGGCAGAATATCTTCGTTCATTCTCCTTGGCGATCCGTGGACAAGAAGTACAGAAACCCCTTCCACCATAAGTTCTTTTCTCGGCGGCAGGCTTTTCAGAAAATCCTTTTTGTCCTGTTCAATAATATCATTATCATCTAATAATGCATTTGCCATAACAGGCATTTTTTGCTGCAATTTATTATAAATATCAAGAGAAAAATCAGCAATCAGTTTATCGGTATTCCCCTGAATGATTGTCCAGTCATACCCGTGCTCCATTATATATGAAAGAACCATTCTAGGCTGCGGCCCTGCCATTGCTAAATCCCCGAGACACCAGATTTTGTCGCATTTTTCTTTTGCAATATCAAGAATTACACTCTCTAATGCCTGATAGTTCCCGTGAATATCCGATATAACCGCAACTTTCATAAAATTCCTCTCTTTCATTTATACGATATTTAAATAATTAAACACTTTCAAAATTTTTATTTATGCTAACATGATTATATGATAAACAGAAGAAAATCAAAAGAAATTTCAATAGGAAACGTAAAAATAGGCGATGGGAATCCTATAAGTGTTCAATCCATGTGTAATACGGATACCCGTGATGTTGAGGCAACCTGTCGTCAGATAAAAGAACTTACCGATGCCGGATGCGAAATCGTAAGACTAGCGGTCCTAAATTCTGAAGCCGCAGATGCGATTAAAGAAATCGTCAAAAAATCAGAGGTTCCGCTTGTTGCGGATATTCATTTTGACTATAAACTTGCAATACAGTGCATAAATAACGGGATTAATGCGCTCAGGTTAAACCCGGGAAACATCGGGAAAAGAGAAAATGTTGAAGCCGTTGTAAGGCTTGCAAAACAGCAGAAAATTCCAATCAGAATAGGCGTCAATGCCGGTTCTTTAGAAAAAGAATTACAAGAAAAAGATATTCCGCTCTCTGAAAAAATGGTCATAAGTGCAATGAAGCATATTAAAATCCTTGAGGATTTGGATTTTGATTTAATAAAAGTTTCCCTTAAATCTTCTGATGTTTTAACAACAATAGAAGCTTACCGCTCAATTGCAGAAAAAATTCCGTATCCGCTCCACCTTGGAGTGACAGAAGCCGGAACTTTACGCGGCGGCTTAATTAAATCTTCAGTAGGTTTGGGAACTCTTCTCGCAGAAGGTATCGGAGATACCATAAGGGTTTCTCTGACAGAAAATCCTGTTGAAGAAGTCAGCGCAGGTTTTGATATTCTGAAAAGCCTTAATTTACGTGAACGCGGCGTTAATTTTGTATCCTGTCCGACCTGCGGCAGAACCCAGATTGATCTGATTTCCCTTGCTAAAAAGGTTGAAGAAAAATTTAAAAATCTTCCGTATAATATCACCATTGCGACAATGGGATGTGCAGTTAACGGTCCGGGAGAGGCTAAACACGCGGATTTTGGCATCGCCGGCGGAGTGAATGAAGGTCTGGTCTTTAAAAAAGGCGAAATCGTCGCTAAAGTGCCTGAAAACCAACTTCTTCAAAAATTGGAAGAAATTATAATAAAATCATACAAATAATTCATTTTATTTTTTTGTAAAGAATTTATAATAAATTTTGTTACTCTGAAAAAATGTATTATCATAATATAAATGAGGTGAATTATGAAAAAAGGTTTAATTTTAAGCACATTGATATTAACAGCCGCAATTCCGGCAATTGCAGGTGTTGATGTTAATGAAATGACGAGTCCGAAGTTTCTCTATAATGCAGGCTATTCAGATGAAGCCATCCGTTTAATCCAGTATGACAAAGCTTACGCTAACGGAATGGATCTCAGAGCCGAAGAAGAAGCTAAAGTAAGAAACAGAAGCCGTATGACAAAATTCTGGGATTATCTTGATCCTGCAAGAGATGACGGCAAATATTTCAACAGAAGCCTTCAATTCGCTAACCCAAGCTATGAAGATCTGTAATCTTAATATTATACAAATTTTTATTTTAATTTTCATTTTCACCTCTTTTTGTAATGTGCCAGCATTTTCACTGCAAAAAGGTTCTTTAGAGTATCTTGATAACCGTTTTGATTACTCCCTGCTTAACCCTGACGTGTTAAACAAAGAAGGCGACTCTTATTTCGAACAGGCACTTGCCGCTAAAGGTAAACGCACACGGGAAAAACTTTTCCGCTATGCTATGGCTAAATATTTTCTGACGTCAAAAGCTGACAGCAAAAACGTTTATACTTACGTGCAAATGGGTCGTATATATGACGATATGAACATTGACAGATATGCAAAAGAATCTTTCTATAGAGCTACAAATTTAAATTACAGAGATCCATACGCAAATTTTTTCTTCGGGGAATATTATTTTAAAAGAAGAGACTATAATAGAGCGCTCGTGTACTATCTTCGTTCTTATGAAAACGGATATGAAAACAATTTTGAATTAAATTTCAGGCTTGCTGTTATGTATGAAAAACTGGGGGATTTAGTCAGCGCGAAAAAATTCTATAACGCCTCATATAAAATGAATCCTGAAAAGGCAACGGAATATCAACAAAAATTACAACAGATAGACGGTTTAAATTATGACAAATCCGAATATTATTATATTATCAGGGAGTAGACATGAAATTCAGACATATATTTACGGCGCTAACAGCATTAATATTAATGGGGCAGACGTTTGCATTTGCGGCAAACAATAATAACATGCTGGAGCCTTATACGCTGAAAAAAGGAGAAATTTTATTCAGCCAGTCAAAAAGACAAATTAATGCCGTAAACCCTACTCCATACTCTAATAAGCAGGGGGGTTTTTTCCCCGGCGCAAGAGGCGCTAACCAGCTTGTACTTTATACAAGAGATTACGGGGAACGCACGCATACTAATGAATTCGGAACCGAAGCTATTATTGAAGGAAACACTGTTACCGAACTAAGCGGGGCAGATTCATTTATTCCGGATGACGGTGCTGTTATAAGCGGACACGGAACTGCGAAAAACTGGATTACTTCAAACATTTCAGTGGGTACAAAAATTTACTATGACGAAATGACAGGGGTTATCACAACCTTTACGACCTCGGACAGTCTTATGTTTGAAGCCGAACATAAAATTGATGAAGCAAAATCAATGATAAATTATTACAAAGACAAATTAAATGATTATGATGTCACTTCACCAGAGGATTACATAAAAGCCGCAGAGAATTATCTGAAAAAAGCAGAAAAAAATCCGCAGGATGTACAAAAATATTCACAGCTTGCCATAAAATCCGCAAATTCAGCCCTAAAAAGTGTAATTCCGTTTAAAAATACAGAATTTAAGGGCGTCTGGCTTAGACCAACCGAAACTACAGAATCCGCAATCGCGGCATCAGTCAGAAAAATCAAAAATTCCGGGATTGATAATGTCTTTATTGAAACATATTTCCACGGACGAACAATATTCCCTAGTAAAACAATGCAAAAATACGGATTCATTTCCCAGAACGAAAAATTCAAAGGAATAGACCCTTTAAAAATATGGATTCGCGAAGCTCACAAAAATAATATAAAAGTTCATATATGGTTTGAAACATTCTATGTCGGGAACCAAAACCCCGCTACAAATCCGCAAAACATTCTTGCAGTAAAACCGTCCTGGGGAAATAAAACACTTCCGAATTATGAATCAGCAGCAGCGACACCGTCTGTTTCCGAACACAACGGATATTTTCTTGATCCTGCAAATCCGGAAGTCCAAAAATTTCTTGAAGAATTAATTAATGAAATTATAACATCATATAAACCCGACGGTATAAATCTTGATTATATAAGATACCCGCATGCAATAAGCAATTCAGCCGCAAACAGCTGGGGGTATACTGAATTTGCAAGAAGTGAATTCTATTCAAAATACGGCAAAGATCCGGTAACTTTAAATACAACAGATTCACTCTGGCAGCAGTGGGGAAATTACAGACGCCAGAAAATAAATGATTTTGTGGCAAAAATAGGCAAACTCGGCCGCCAGCATAATATATATGTAAGCGCGGTTATTTTCCCTGATATTAAGTCCGCCTACTCTCTTAAATTACAAAACTGGCAGTCCTGGTCAGTACACAATTCTATAGACGGATTTACTCCGCTGTTTTTGACCTGCAACGCTAAAACTCTTAATTCAATGGTAACGGAAGTTTTAAAACATAAGGCTGCAAATACGAATTTGTTTGCAGGGCTTTTCGTAACCTTTATGGGCGGAAGCGAAGAAGATTTGATACGAGAAATCCACGAAACAAGAAAACTCGATATAAGCGGTGTAATCCTTTTTGATTTTGCCCACCTTGATGATAAGTATATCAATACACTTTCAACTAGAGTATTCAGTCCGAAACAGCAGAAAGCCGCTCCTGTGCCGAACGGACCGGTAACAACAACTGAACTGCCTAAAATTGACACAAGAGGCGATGTCTATAAAAATACAGTAAACCCTGCAGAACCTGCGCTAACCCCTTCAAAAAAACGTAAAGGCTGGTTTAGATAATATATTTATGCTAATATCGCTGGCATAAATATGGCACAAGATATTATTATAAAATTTTTTCAAAATAAAAATACAATAATGTTCATAACTGCAATGGTTTTTATGTCGGGAATATTATCGTATTTTAACAACTGCGGAATTCTCTCTGCTGCCATAGTAAGCAGTGCGGCGCTTATTTTGCTTTTGAGGAAAGATATTTCTTTTAAATATATTTTATTCTGGATATTTATTTTCTATTTTGGATTTTTCAATGCATCATTAAGGATAAAAACTTCTGATGCACTTTTGGAAATTTCACCGGATAAAGGCACTATAAAAGGACAGATAGTATCAATACCGAACAGCAATTCTCCGGATAAAATCAAATTTTTCTTTCTCGTTAGTGAATTCAATAACGAAAGAATCAGCGGGAAAACCCTCGTGACTCTTAATAGTGAAAACGGAAATTTTTCAAATTTAAATATAGGTGATACCTATGAGATTACGGGGAAACTCAGAACTCCTTTCCGCGCAGCAAATCCATCCCAGTTTGATTACGCAAAATACTTGAGGAATTTTTCAGTATACACGACTTTTTATGCAGATTTAAAAGACGCTGTGGAAATAGAGGTGCCGCTCAATCTGAAATGGGAATTTTTACAGGGATTGAATAATATAAGAAACAGAATCTTACAAACACATGCCTGTTATCTAAAAAGTCCGGGGCTTGAAATTCTCGGCGGCATTGTATTCGGTGATGACGCGGTGGCTCCGCCCGATTATATAAAGAGTTCTTTTGTAAATTCCGGCTTGCTGCATATCCTTGCCGCATCGGGAATGAATGTCGCGTTTATTTACGGATTCTGGTATTTCATCCTCCGGCGGCTCAGGGTTCCTTTCAAGATTACGGTCATAAGCGGCATGGTTGTAGTAATTCTATATACACTTATGACAGGGCTTGGACCTTCTGTTATAAGAGCTGCATTAATGCTTTTATTTATTCTTGCGGGGAAAATGATTGACAGAGACGCCCATAGCATTTCCCTTTTATCACTTGTCGCCTCTTTAATGCTTTTGTACAATCCGGCATATATAAATGACGTTGGCTTTCAACTATCATTTCTGGTAACTTTCGGACTTTTGACGACAGCCGACGCAGTTATGGATAAATGTAAATTTGAGAAAATTCCTGCGTGGCTCACGGGTGGAATTCTCATTCCTATTATCGCGCAAATCTGGGTTGCTCCGATTCAGATGTTCTATTTTAATACGTTTTCTACATATTCGGTACTTGCAAATATTTCAATTATGCCGTTTTTGAGTATTATAAGTTTCGGCGGATTTGTAAGTTCCGTGCTTGCTGTATTTACGCCTATTGCAAAATATGTGTGCGCTGTCTTTGATTTTATACTGAAATATTTTCTTGATACTCTTGTCGCAATTTCAAACTTTTATTCGGATTTGCCGTATTCGCTTCTCACAACAACACATCCTTCGATTTTACAAATTCTTCTATACTACGCAATCGTATTAATCATTACCTATATGTTTAAAGCAGGTTTTTCAAAGAAAGGATTTGGAATTGCTGCGGCGATTTGTGCAATCCTTCTTATCTCAACAATAAATATTCCGAATCGAAATCTTGAAATTATTGCATTTGATGTTCAAAACGCAGACTGTTTTCTTGTAAAAACTCCCGAAAATAAATATTTCATAATTGATACGGGCAAAGCTCCCTATAAAGGTGGTACAGCTCAGGTAAAAGTTATTCTTCTCAAATATCTGAAAGACCACGGAATTAAAAATATAGAAGGGCTTATAATAACCCACTTTGATAACGACCACTCGGGCGGCGCGGTTGATTTGATGAAAGAATTAAAGATTAAAAAGGTTTATATAAATTCTTATGATAACCAATCCTACACTTCTATAAAAATTTATAAAACATTGAGAGAAAATTCTATTCCAACGCATCTTGCGCAAAATAACGAGATAATTTATACGGAAAACAATCTTTCTATAAAGACACTCCGTGCAGATATGAAAGACGACAACGAAAATTCAATAATAACACTTTTAAAATACAGAGATTTTGAAACACTTTTCACGGGCGACGCCGGAATTGAAGCGTTTCGCTCTGTACAAAAATATGTTCCGCGTAATATAGAAGTTTTAAAAGTAGGCCACCACGGTGCAAGAGGAGTCGTTGATAATAATATGCTGGAATACCTGAACCCGAAAGTTTCAGTAATTTCAACAGGTCTAAATTACTTCGGGCATCCGAACAGAGGGACTCTTGATATTTTGAGAAATACCGCTATCTTCAGAACCGATAAAAATAATTCCATAAAAATTACTACTGACGGCAATTTCTATGATGTCTTGACGTTTAACCGGACAAAACATAAATATGAACAGGCTATTCAAAGCCAAACTGCACAGCCTTAGCATAAATTTTTTCAGCTTCGGCTTTTTTCCCTAGGTTGCTCAGGGCAACGCTTTTGTAGTAATATGCATTGCCGCATTTTCTATCCAGCATAATCGCTTTATTAGCGAACTCCAGCGCGGCAATATTCTCTTTTTTATCAAGAAATACTCCTGTAATCCCGAGATAATTATAAATATCAGTAGGATCCAGCTCTATTGCCTCCATATAATCGTCAAGCGCTTCATCAAATTTGCCGAGATTATGGAGCGCCCACGCTTTTCTGTAATGGGAATACGCATAATCTTTATTCACCATTATCGCTTTATTAGCAAAAAGTATTGATTTATTAAACTCTTTCAATTTTGAATAGCAGAAGGATATGTTTGCGTAGGCATCAACAAAAGTGCTTTCGCATTCAATACATTTTTCATAACTGTTTATTGCTTCTTCATACTTTTCCATTTCCTGAAGCGCCCAGGCCTTTCTGAAATAGGAATAAGAATTTGTCTTATCAAGAAGGATAGCCCTGTTTGCATATTCAAGCGAAAGTTCAAGTTCTCCTGTCTTTGAATAGGCATAGGAGATGGAATGATAGTAATCCAAATCTTCAGGATCAAGCTCTACCGCACGTTTAAAAGCCTCAACTGCAGCATCAAATCGTTCTACAGAAAGCATAATGTTCCCTTTTCTGTAGAATGAATATGATGAATTATCATTCAAGGCAATTGCCATATCCGCGTAATTATCTGCGAGTTCATACTCATTTATTTTTGAATAACAGTAGGAGATATTCAACAAAATTTCATCGTCGTACCTATCAAACCTCAATGCTTTTTTATAGAAATCCAGAGCGCTGTAGTAGTCTTTTTTAGCTTCGTAGATTTCTGCCATAAGTTCATAAAGATATTCGGTTGCGCCTGTTGTATAGTCGGCAAACCTTAGATATTTTAAAGCCTTGCTATATAGACCGCGTGATTTAGCAATAACAGCAAGAAATCTCAGTGCCTGCTGCTTATCATAAGTTTTACGATAATATGCCCTTGATAATAGTTCTGCCTCATCGTATCTTTCAAGAAAAATCATACACTGAATCCGGCGTTCCAAAAGATCCTGAGTCTCTTTTATAGCGAGACATTTTTCAATAAATTCAAGTGCGGTTTCAATATCTCCGAGTTCGCCGTAGGACTCCATCATCTTATAATAAAGGTTGTATTTATCTTTAAAATCTTTTGCCTTTTCAAAATACTCAATAGCTTTTCCGTAGTCTTCCGGCGAAACCGCATAATACACAAACCCTACATTATAGTAGTAAGCCGGTGATTTTGAATTACATCCAAGCAGCTTGTTAAGATAATAATCAGACTTTTCCGCATTTCCGGTATAGCTAAAAATACATGCCAAAAATACCTGTATAAACCAGTCATCTGCCCCGAATTTTTCCGCAAGTTCTACATTTTTAATGCATTCTTTTTTCTTACCGAGGCGTCCGAGCGCAAATGCAAGACGGATATAACCGTAGGCGTATTCCGGATTAATTCTGACAGCTTTTCTTGCGAATTTGACGGCTTTTTTCCCGTCATCCGCAAAAACATATGCCTTTGAAAGATACGCGTACTGTTCCGCTGTCAAATGTTTTTCTTTTGAAAGCATTTTAATAACATCTTCAGCGGTTACGCTGTTTATAAATATTTTTGCGTCTTCGTACTTTGTATAAAAATTGTCGTACATTAGTTTCTCCGCGCACTCTTCAAAAGCATGCTGAATTATCTAACCTTATTACAGATATTAAATACGGATTTTGTACGCTGGAACTTTAAAAATTTTAGATAAAAGTTTACATAAATTTAAAAAGTTAAACATATGAATGTTAAAACAGTAAGGTGTGAAGAGTGAGGAGAGAAGTGAAATTTAGTTGAATGACTGAAAGGGTGAAGAAGTTGACTGTTTTTCGTTTCCCCCTCTCCCTTTGAGGGAGAGGGGGGTGAGGGGTAATACGTCATTGCGGGCTGAACCCGCAATCGCAAAATCGTTACATCCACGGGAATGCGATTTACCACCCTTACAAAGAGCATTGTTAATTTTTTATTGCAATGGTTTTTAAGATTTTTGTCCTCCCCTTGCGACTCTGCTGAACAAAAGGGGACTAAATGTCACGTTTTGTGAGAGGTGACCGAAATCTTTGATTTCGAGGAAGGGTAGCAATGAAACGCCCCTCCTGAGGGAGAGGATGTCACTTGCAAGTGATGGTAAACATGTGAAAAGTAAAGTGACAATTTGATTGAGGGATTGAATCAGTAAAATATGGAATACGGCTAAACCCTCTTAGGATTACTTGCATTCCTTCTGATAAGCCCAGGCAGAGTGGTTATGAATGCTTTCAAATGCCTCACATTCGACTTCAAATTCGTTTACAACAGGGTGTTCACGGAGTTTTACAACAACATCCCTCAGAACGTCTTCAACAAATTTAGGGTTATCCCACGCTTTTTCTGTAACAAATTTTTCATCCTCGCGCTTTAACAGCGGATAAACTGGACACGATGCACACCCTTCCACCAGCGAAATCAAGTCCTCAAGCCAGATATGGCTGTCATCGTCATAAGAAACTTTAACCGTAATAAACGCTCTCTGGTTATGCGCCCCGTTATCGGAAATTTCTTTTGAACACGGGCACAGTGTTGTCACAGGAACTTCTACTCCTAATATAAATTTATATCCGTCTCCTTTATCAATTTTTCCTTCAAAAGTGCAGTCATACGCCATTTGCGCAGGCAAATGGGTCACCGGAGACTTTTTTTCTATAAAATATTTGAATTTAAACTGCAACTCGCCGCTTTCGGCATTCAAATTTTCAATAATTTTTTCAAGACACCCCTTAATATCAACGCCTAAAAGGTTTTTGTGCTGCCATTCGTTTAAAACCTCAACAAACCTTGACATGTGGGTTCCCTTGTAAGCGCGAGGCAAGGAAACACTCACCCTCGCTTTTGCACAGACAACCTGATTAGAATTGTTTTTGCGCTGTATTATAAGCGGGACATCAATATGCTTGATGCCGACTTTTTGTATATCCACGTTTCTTGTGTCTTTGAGGTTTTGTATATCTTTCATTAATTATACTACCTATTGTTAAGTTTTATTAAAAAATTGAATCAAAAATAGCAATTTTTTAGAACTTTTGTACTTTATATAAACATAAAGCTCTCTCTTCTTATTTAAACGGATAGGCCTTGACTAAGTTTTCAAGGTCTTTTTTTTATGCTATTCAGCGTTTGAACATTTTTGGCAATTATCAAGACGCTCTCTTATTTTTAAATATCTGTCAAGTTCCGGTCTCAGTTTTTTCAAATCCAGATAAATTGCATTATTCAGAAGAAACCTGTTATCATACTTAGGGTCGATTACATACATTGTAGGAAATCCTGACAAAGCCACATCATCAACTATTTGTTTATTTGCAGGATCTTCTGCATTAAACATTACGAAATTGTAGTCATCTTTATAAAGCTTGCTTAATGTAGAGTATTTCGGCATAAACCTGAGGCAGTATCCGCACCAGTCAACATAAAATAATCCGATGATAGGTTTATCAGACTTTAATGCTTCCTCATATGTAATTCCAACATGGTAATCTGACGGAACCTTCTTGCCGAAGCTTTCATTGGTTACTGCAAGCGTCACTAACGTAGTTGCAAGGCATATTGCTATTATCCCTAATATTATAAAAAGTTTCTTTTTCATCATTCTCTTACTCCTCTGCAATTATCATACCACAAAAGAAGAAAAATAAAAAAACAGTATTTTTCTATATTCAAAACATCATCCTGCAATGAGGTAATTTCTCTCACTCCAACCCTTATCCACAAGGGGAGAGGGTGAATATACAGTCATTGCGGAAGCGTAGAAAAACTGATTGAAGCGAAAGCTGAATATGTCATTCTGAACTTGTTTGACAAAGCGAACCAAAATTTTTGTCATCCTGAACTGTTTCAGGAACTTAAAAATTTTGAGTGAGTCTGACCTTGCGAAGTGCAGAATCTCAAAAAAATCTGTTTTCGAGCTATGCTGAATCGCATTACTGTCGCATAAAGCGCTTATTCACATGGTAAATGTAAAATTATTTTAATAAATCTTAATAAACACTTGAAAAAGTATATATTATAGTATATACTAAATATATATACTAATCGTGTTACTTGCTGCCGTTGTTGTGGAAACGGCAGGACGGTTTCGGGTGCAGAAATCGTCCGAAAGCAAAAATAAGGAGTTTTATGTCTATGAGCAATGATTTACCCGTAAAAATGAGAAAGACGACATCAAAGTCGGATCCTGCCAGAAATGAGGTTGTAGAAGCAGCTAATGACAGCGTTTTGACAGGATATCTGAGAGAAATCGCAGCATTTGAATCTCTCAGTGCAGAAGAAGAAAAAAAAGTTGCAAAGCTTGCAAAAGAAGGAGATGCAGCAGCAAAACAGCGGCTTATTCAAGCAAATTTAAAGCTTGTCGTCGGGATTGCTAAAAAGGCAATCCACGTATCCGGGCTGCCTATGATTGATTTAATTCAGGAGGGAAACCTCGGATTAATGATTGCAGCTGAAAAATTTAATTACAAACTAGGTTACAAATTCGCAACTTATGCAAGCTGGTGGATTAAACAGTCTATGTTCAAAGCTATTTCGGAGCAATCACACTGTATGAAAATTCCTGTTTACATACAGGAAACACTTTCAAAATTTTCAAAAGTTAAATCAGAAATGGAAAGAGAAAACAACTGTCAGGTCAAAAATGCCGAAGTCGCAAAGAAAATGAATATTGAACCGGATAAGATAGAAGCGTTTCTTTCTGCGTACACAAAGACGATTTCAATTGAAAGCGGTCTTGAAAGAGAAAACGGAAAAGACATGAATATTGCGGATATTCTGGAAGATAGCAAGGCGTCAGTTACTGATAAGGTTGAATTTAAAAACCTGCAGACAGATATTGAATTTGTAGTATCAACATTGAAAGAACGCGAGCAAGAAGTTGTGAGAATGCGCTACGGACTGGGGAATGCACCTAAAAGAACACTTGAAGAAATCGGTAACCTCTATGGGGTTACGAAAGAATGCATCAGACAGACGGAATTACGTGCATTGAAAAAACTCCGGATGTCAAATATCGGGCAGGAATTGCTTGCCGGATATATTGAATAAAAATATTTCTCGTAAAGTGTGTATTTTATGTCTCGTGTACTTGAGCGGCAATTTTGCCGCTCTTTTGATTTTACATTAATCGGATGTTTACAAACCCTAAAAAATAATTAAAATAAAGATATGAGGAAATTTTTTACCATACTTTTCGGAATAATAATACTTTCGACAGGAAATATTTCGTACGCGGACGGCGATTTATGGGATAATTTCGGGGATCAGAATGTTTACGGGCAAAAGCCGGTGAGTGACGAGGAATTTGAAAAAGTTCTGGAAAGCCGTAAGAAGAAAAAGAAAAACAAAAATATTCCAAAAGGGGAAGAATTTCGTCAGAGTAACGAAACAGATTTTATAAATACCGTAGAAGATGCTCTCCCTGTAATATGTATTTCAGTACCGTTAAAAATAGGTGAGGACGGAATTTTGCCAGTGGGGCATTATCAGGTTAAAGGCGAAAAGAAAAACGGCGAGCCGCGGCTGAAGTTATATCAGTCGAGTTTTTTGATGGCGGATTTGCCGGCAGTGGAGACAGAGGAAGATTTTGACCAGCCTGAAATAAATTTTGTCGGGATGATAGATTATAACGAGAATCAGTACAAAATAATTTACGGGTCTGTAGATTTCAACGCTTACGCAATTGTAAATATTGCGGAGTAATAAGTTGTTATGCTGAATGACATTTTACCGAAGTGAATGCTGCGGTTATGCAATCCACCGGTCTGCCGGTGTGCCCGTAAAGTAATGCTCGCGGCAGCAGGCTTTTTAACTTCAACTATTAAGTGGGAAGATACCGTAAAATACAGATTTACATCCGGCAAGCGCACAAAAGTCAAAGGCCGGATGTAAACGCTTTTTTGATTATTTTTACAGCTTCCCTTAATTAATACCAGTTGCAGGAATTATCCTTGCAGAGAAGGTTATCCAGATTAGTTATGTAATCTTCTTTAGTCATTTCATACGTAACAGGCGTGATTGATATTTTGTTATTTTGAACAGCTGCGATATCCGTATTCGCATCATTCGGTTCATTGGTAAGTTCGCCTGCCATCCAGTAATATACCTTTCCTCGCGGATCTACTCTTTTTTCATACGTATTTGTAAACATTCTGCTTCCGAGTTCTGTGATAGCAACCCCGCCGATATCATCAGAATCCAATGCAGGTACGTTTACATTCAAAATTGATTTTGGAGGAAATGGAAATCCGTTCAATTTTTTTAGCAAAGAATTTACAAATTTCCCAGTATAAAGGAAATCATCATAATCAGCCTGCATACTTGCAAGAGAAACTGCAATACTAGGGATTCCCATCATCGCGCCTTCCATAGCACAGCTTACGGTTCCTGAATACAGGATATCTGATCCTAAATTAGGGCCGTGATTAATCCCTGAAATTACAATATCAGGCATTTCTTCAGGTGCCAAAATCGCATTAATAGCAATTTTTACGCAATCTCCAGGTGTGCCGGTCGTTACCCAGGTTCTTTTAGCACCGGAAATCGTTTCCAGTTCTTCAACACGGAGCGGTGTATGCAGTGTCAGCGAATGTCCTGCTGCACTCCTTTCTCTATCCGGAGCAACTACATAAACCTCATGATCCTCTGCCAGCGCTTTTGTAAGTACGCGAATACCGTTTGCAGCAATTCCGTCATCATTTGAAATTAATACTTTCATATATCTCCTTTAATAATCTGACACTCTTCTTTACCTTTATAATATTATTATACCCGTTTTTGAAACAATATATACATGTTTCTTTATAAAGTTTTGTAAACAAATATCTATCTAATAGAAAAAATATAGCAATTTTATATATAAAAAATTTTTTATATATATGTAACACGAGGAAAGCTTAAATTGAGGAATCAAAAACGAGATTTAAGCACACACACTACACTTCACACTATTTGAGGAATGAATCAAAAGTTTATTCCAAAAGCCTCCTTTCCGGAGGCTTTTTTTTACGAGCGAGCAGAGCCACGAGTGATGGCGGGAGTCGAACTGCAAACAACGGAAACGTTGAGTTTACGTTGTTGATGTGAGCGGTGGCGTTTCTCGCGAGCGAGTGGCTCTGTTCGCCTTCTATACTTTGGAAAGATAAACTGTTTTTTGACTGTCCTTATACCGGTAGAACCGATTTTATGCAGACGGCTGCTTTATATAAGGGCATTCTTAAATTTTATTAATTCAAATAAAATAACACATACTATTTATTAACCGTCAAAAGAATTTCAGCAAGTTTGCTGCCGCCGCGGCGGTCTTTAAAAGGAATTTCTTTTTTTGAGTTTTCAGGGGTAAACTCAGTTTTCTGATAATTTATTAAAAATTTCATAAATTCAGGACTAAACATTTATTCTCCTTTTAATTTTACACTACCTAATCAAAATAATAAACTACGACTTCGTATATATATAAAACCACAAATTTCAAAAATATTGCCTTTTCTTTATAAAAATTTTACATATTTTAATGCGTTGTTACAATGCGGTATAACTCAATTTGTAACAGCAATTTAAATGAACAATTTATTAGTTATGTAAAGTTATGTAACAAGTTTTAAAAAATCACGCACTTTTGTGGAAATCAAATACTTTATATATATACATGAGATATGAAGTATGAAATTCTGAATAAAAAGGAGCAGCACAATGGGTGACTTAAGCGTACAGGCTGTCGGAACCGGCAGAACAGAAGATATAGATAAGAAAAAACCGAAATACCAATTTGGTGACGGATTTAATGCATTTTACAGCAGATTAAAATCCGGTGAAGGATTGTTTACCTTAATGCGTTCACAAGGAACATCAGTTCAGGCTTACGACGGATCGCAGGGTTACGGGGCCGCAAATATATAAACGGGTTTTAAACGAGCCTGTACTAAGGCTGTAAGCAATCTTTTGCAAAAAAATTTTTTTGGTATAAAATAGTCCTTGAAACTAAAAAGGACTATTTTTTATGCTTTTAACCGCAGATATCGGAAATACAAATATTACACTGGGACTTTTTGACGAGAGCGCGCTGGTAGAAGAATTCAGACTCGCCTCTGATAAAGATTTGTCGCTTGAAGAATATGAAGTGTTATTGAAATCACTATTTAATCAATTCAAAGTTGACGGCTGTATAATATCTTCAGTTGTAGAGGAATTAAATAATAAATTTAAATCAGCGGTAAAAAATGTATTTAAGGTAGAGCCGTTATTTTTATCTGCAAATATAAATACCGGAGTAAAGATAAGAATGCCAAACCTTGACGAGGTAGGAGCCGATAGGATTGCAAACGCTGCAGGCGCATATGTTTTATACAAACATCCGGTGATTGTAATAGATTTCGGCACAGCAACAACCTTTGACATAGTGGACGGAAACGGAGATTTTATCGGCGGGGTAATCGCGCCTGGTATAAATTTACAATTAAAGACATTAAATAAATTTACCTCTAAGTTACCGAGAATTGACGCGGCAAGTTCTCCTTCTGCAATAGGCAATAACACGGTTGACGCTATTCTTTCGGGCGTAATCCGCGGATGTGCCTGTATGATAGACGGGCTTATTGAGCAGTGTGAAGAGGAACTGGGAGAAAAAGCTGTTATTGTTGCAACCGGCGGGTATTCAGCATATCTTGCAAATTATATGAAGCGTCCGTTTGATTTTATTAATCCTACTTTAACACTTGAAGGGTTGAGGCATTTGTATAACATCAACCAGCTTACAATGGTGTAATATCCCAACGCCGCTAGTTTTATACAATTCATCTAAACTTTGATTTACTATTCGCTTATCCGTTCGTAAATCAAATATCTTCTGCCGTAGTCAATGCCTTCCACCGGATCGTAGCCGGTTACGAGAAATTTGCAAAAAGAGGTTGCGTAATTTACACAGATAAGTTTATAGTAGTAATCTTTTGTATCAAGGTTGCTGAGAACAAAATACTCAGGTCTTTTTTGCGCAAAATAGTCGATGTATCTCTCGTCTGTGAAAACTTCTTCATAAAGAGGAATCATTGAGTTGTACCAGTCGTCGGATTTTGTGTCGGAAAGAAAATTGAGAAGCAGTCCTTCCGGATAGATGACAACATTTTTAATATTTTTAAATTTAAAATACCCGAGCAGTTCAAGCGCGGCATTTCCGTCCTGTTGATTTGTGTAAATTGTTCCGCGCGGAACTGAGATTTTCATATTATTCTGGAAAATTCTGTTATAAGAAAACATCCCGAAGAAACACAGCGCCGTTGCTGATATAAAAATCAGTGCGGCTTTTTGATATTTTTTATCAAAATACGAAAGCAAAAGCGCAAATGCCCCAATCAGCGAGACTGCAAAACAGTAGTTGCCGTAATTCATAGGAGTGAGACTGAGGAAAGATTTCACGCTCACAGAAAGAACGCCAAGTACAAGAATTAAGAGTGCGGAGTTTCCATTGAATTTTTTAATGCTGAATAAACTTGCGATTAAAAGTGCGGGAAGGACAAATACAAAGTTTGCCGGTGTTGTAAATATAACCGTAAGTATTGCAAATAGCGAGGTTACAACCCAGCCTGCGATTTTATTTTTATCAAATAATTTTATCCCTGAGAAAATTCCGCCTGCAAGGATTAAAGTTTTTGCAAGACTTATAGGCCAGAGTGTAAGCATTTGTTTATTAAAAAATATTCCCTGAATTGAGTAGAAATATTTGAGTGTGTTTGATTTTGCCATAGCGGACAAAATCTGAGAGGTTTCAAGGAGATGAACAAAGGTCAGCCCCTTCAAAAATAAAATTCCGAAAGATATCAACGGAATTAAAATGAAGCAGGTTATAGAATTCAGTATGTATTTTATATTTTTTGTAAAGCACGCGACGCCGAAAAGAAATACCCCGTAAAGTAAAAAATCATACTTGTTTGCCGCGGCAAATCCTGCAAGCAGCGCTGAAAGGTATAAAAACTTTGACTCTTTTGTTTCATTGAACTTTAGAATGAACAAAAGCGAATACAAAAATCCGACAGTACCGAAAAGCATTGCCTGAGAGTATGGAAATGTAAAATTAAACAGGTGTGGCGCGCAAATTCCCGTGGCTATGGTGAGACACCCGAAGGCAAAACTAAGGCTTTGAGCAAAGAATTTTTTAGCAATGAGAAAAATTGCGCTCACAATGGCAATAGAGCACATTCCGCCGGACAAATAAAAGGTTGAAAGTTTTTTGCCGAGGACAGCAAGCAGTAACGCATTCCACTGATAAGAGAAAGGCCCGTAGATATTGAAAAGATCTTTATATAAAACTTTCCCTTCAAGAATTCTCTCAGGATAATACACCTCCCGCCCGACATCCAGCAGAATGTTTGAATAATGCCCCGTGAAAATTACAAGTGCAATCAAACATAAAATCCATAAAATAACTAAAAATTTATTTTCGCGGCACCAATTAAAAATATTGTGCCAAATCCCTTTAAAATCAAAAATATCTCTCATATTAATAAAATTTAACAAATACATAGCGAAAAAGCAATTTATAACGAAAATGAAACTTTATATAAATGTGTAGTAATAAAAAGCGTGTGCGCTTTTAACGGTTGGAGAAAATATGTTATCACCGAATCTTGTAAACGCATTAGATATGGCAGCGGCAAACGGAATTTTGGATTACGACGGCGCGGCGTTTTTGACAGGAACATCTCCCAGATATATGGGCAGTCCTAAGTTTCCTGTCTCCGGCGCAAACCTTAATCAGCCAATGACAGATCAGATGGTTTATACAAACCCGCAGCAAAAACAATCAAAAAATCCTTTCTGGAAAAAACTCCTTTTCGGCGCGCTTATGGTTGGCGTAGGAATTTTCGGGCTGAAAAAATTAAAACTTCTCCCTTCTTTAAAAAATATAACAAATCAGGCAAAAAATATAAATTCAACAACAATCAAAGACGGCTGGACAAAAGTTTGTGATTTCTTCAAAAACGGGTTTAATAAGATTTTTAAGAAAAAACCGCCAACCCCGTAGAATTTGACTTGATACCGATTTTGGCTTAAAATTTTTCCCGGACAGGGAGAATTTTTATGACAGCCGAAACTAAATTATCAAAAGAAGAATTACTAAAATTGTACAATATGGATTTGGAAGCGCTTCTGGAACTTTCATCAAAGTATGTGAAAGACACAGTGGAATTTTGTTCCATAGTGAATGCCAGAAACGGCAAATGTTCCCAGAACTGCAAATACTGCGCCCAGAGTTCATACTATAGAACGGATATCGAATCATATCCGCTTATACCCGTAGAAGATGTCATAAAAGCTGCGGAAGAATCCAGAGAAAATAAGGCGGACAGATTTGCAATTGTAACATCAGGAAAAACCCCTGACGAGGAAGATTTTGACAAAATTCTTGCAATGATAAAAGCCCTCAATAAAGTTGAAGGAATAAAAAGTTGTGCCTCAATCGGGATTCTAAACGAGAAGCAGGCAAAAGCTTTAGCGGATGCGGGGCTTAAAAGGTTTCACCATAATATTAATACCGCGGAATCTTACTATCCGTCGGTTTGCACAACCCACACGTGGCAGGATAGGCTTAACACCTGTAAATTGGTCAAAAAATACGGAATGGAACTTTGCTGCGGTGTAATTCTCGGGATGGGAGAAAGCGTTGAACAGCGGGTTGAGATGGCAATGGAGCTTGCGGAAATTGAACCCGACAGCATTCCGATAAATATTCTCATGCCGATACCTGAAACTCCGTTTGAAAATTATTACGATAAAATAGATGAAGAAAATATTTTAAGAACCCTTGCCGTATTTAAAATTGCGAACCCGAATTCAATATTGCGTTTTTGCGGCGGGAGAATGCGGTTATCGGAAAAAAATCAGGAAAAAGCTTTAAAAACTTGTATTGAAGGAATTCTAATCGGCAATTACCTGACAACTCTGGGCAAGAAACCTTATGAAGATATAAAAACTATTACGAAGCTTGGTAAACAAATAAAGCTGTAAAAGTAAAAGACGAAACCGGCAGTAGCTTATTGAGAACGTTAAGCTATTCCTCCGACAATAGTTATTAATCCAGTTATTAATAAATTTCTAAACAGGTAAAAGGGTTGAAAAAGGAAAACCGCCAATTTGGCGGTTTTCCAGACAACGAACTTAAACTATCTGTGGTCCTGGTAAATAAATTACTCAGCGCAGCCGAATGCGATAGTAACGTGTTCTCTCGGGTTAACTGCGGATATTTTGTATCCTTTAGGGTCAACAAGGTAAGCAAATTCGTCGCCGGTAGTCTGGAATAAGCCCATAGTACCAGATAACGCTGTTCTTGTAACGTCAACCGGAGCTTTAACAGTTTCCCACAGGCCGTCGCCGAGGTTACGTGCAGCAGCACCAAATTTACCCTGGAATACGTGGCCTAACATATAACCTGCATCGTTTGAAATGTTTTCTGCAGCGTTACCTACGTTAGAAATAATACCGCCTGCTGTTCTGCCAACAACACCTACCAGTGAACCGGCAAGAGTGAACGGCATTTCAACCAGTCTTGCAACAGGGTTAACCTGTCTTGATTTGTTAACCTGTGCCTGCAAAATCTGTTTAGGAAGGTTTGCTTTGCAGTCACCGTTTTTAATTGAGGTGAAGGCTAATTTTAAAGCACCTTTGTCACAGCCTGACGGTCTTACAACTTCAACAACCTGACCTGTTACGGTTGAGCCGCAAGGGTAAGTTACACCGTTAATGGTAATATCTTCAAGGGTATTTGCTCTGAAGTACTGGCCTACGTGAGAAGATTTAGCTGTAAGCTGGTCAATCATAGCAACTTTCAGTGTAGGAATTTTCACGATTTCTTCATTTTCAACAAACGCATTTTTGCTTACAGGACATGCAGGGCAAATGTTGTTTGCTGTTTTAGGGTTAGTATCGTAACCGAGCGCAACGCGGACTGTCTGCAGCATAGATGCAACATCAGCACGTGAGGCTTCTCTGTTAGGCATAATCATATTAGGGTTCGGCGAATCTTTTAACGCACCGTTTTCAAGTGATTTTGCAATAGGTATTCTTGCCCAGCTTGGAACTGTGTTACCGTCAGCGTATTTGCTTAAAATTTCATCAGCCTTGCAAGCGTCGATGTCGCAGGTCATACCTTTTGCAATTGATGTTAAAGCTTCGGCTCGTGTTACCTTGTGTTCCGGTTCAAACTTTCCGTTAGGATAGCCTGCCAGCAAATCTTCATCTACAGCCTTTGCAATGGCGGCGTTAGCCCAGTTGCTGGAAGGAACGTCTTTGAAAAGACTCTGTGACGGCATTCCGCAATCGTCGAGGTTAAATCCTTTAACCAGCATAGTTGCAAATTCTGCACGGGTAATATCTCTGTTAGGTTTGAACATCCCGTCAGGGTAGCCTACTACAACATCGTTGATAGCTAATTTGTCGATGTCGCATGCTGCCCAGTAGCCGTTCGGAACATCAGGAAACATACAGCCGTTTGATGCAGGAGCCGCACCGCCTATGGGGCAGCCGCTTTCTTTTATTTCATAGGGAACAAAAGATTTTTTAAGAGCATCAATTGAATTTTCGGTTTGTATATCTATAGGACAGTTGTTGCCGTCCATAATTCTTTCATTTCTGTCGATAGGGATACCGTTGTGTCTTGTAGGGGCTTCATTCAGGCATGGAAGCTGGCTTGCGGCACCTGTAACCTGTCCCTGAGAGGACACTGTAACCCCGTTAATGTTTGACGACATAAGCTGCGGTGCGCCGTTAAGGGCTGTTTCTGTCTGGAAGATAGAATTAGCCGGTTCACCGACGTAGTTATTTGTACCGTAGATGGCGTTCGGGTATCCGTAAACCTGTTTCATGTCTTTTCTGTCAGGTTTTCCGGTTCCGGGGCAGACAGCACATGCAGGTTCTGCCGGCTTGTCGCATGAAATTTCATCGGGACAGCCGCAGTCGCTTTTTTTCGGCGGGCATGGATCGTCGTCCTTGCAAGGATCTTTGCAAGGGTCAGCCTTCTGACAGTCGCATTCGTCAAATGATTTGTTGCATTTGTCGCATTTCGGCGCCGGATCGCAAGGACATGCAGGCCCTGTTACTACAGGCATAGGTTCAGTACACGGTGCCGGAGTTGCCGGCTGTGCACACGGGCAGGCTGCCATTGCTGAATTCAAGGAACACGTTGCTATTCCAACGGCAATTGCAGCTGCCACAGTAAGTTTTTTAATTGTCATTTTTACCTCCTTGTGTTATAAGGTTTTTACTTTGAAAAACCTGAAAAAAGTTTTTAAAAAACAAACTTATATCTGATTATGTACTTCATTTTATTTTATAAACATTACCGTAAGCGGTTATTCTGTCGGGCTATTTGATTGCTGCTATTATAGTTTCATTGACTTTAAATACGTATTTAAGTATCATTAAACTAGAATAAGAAGAGGAATTTATGTTAAAGAAACTTATATGTACGTTATTGCTGTTAATGTTATTTGTCTGCGGGTGCGGCAACAGCAAGCCAAAAAATGATTTGGATAACATTACCAAAAGAGGTAAAATTATAGTCGGAGTTAGAGAGGATACAAAACCTTTCGGCTACAGAGACATAAACGGAACCCTTCAAGGGTACGATGTTGATATGGCAAAAGCGATTGCAAGAGATATTTTCGGAGATGAAGAAGCAGTTGAATTCGTCCCTGTAACCGCTTCTAACAGAATTTCAAAACTTAATTCACATAAAGTTGATATAGTAATTGCAACAATGTCTATTACAAACCAGAGACAGCTTGTTGTGGACTTTTCAGTGCCTTATCATGTTGCGGGGCAGGCAATGCTTGTCAAAGAAGGCAGCGATATAACGACTTTGAGGCAGCTTAATAACAGAAAAGTCATTATCATTTACGGTTCAACAGGAGAGATGAGTATAAGGAGAAATGTTCCGGATGCAATTATAACAGGTTACAGAAACTACAGGGACGGTTTTAACGCGCTCAAAAACGGTGAAGCTGATGCTATGATTGCAGATGATACAATCCTTTTTAATCTTGCTCTGGATGATAAAACAGTAAAAATTCTCCCGAAAAGATATTCAAGAGAGCCCTATGCAATTGCATTTAGACGCGGGGGCGGGGCTGACACTCTCAGGGAACGCGTAAATTTTTTAATTAGTAATCTGCTTGCAACAGGCAGGTTAGAAAAAATGCAGAAAAAATGGGGTATAAAATAACATGAAAAAGTATATTTGCGTAATGATTTCAGGTATTATTCTTCTGGCGGCAGGAATTGTCTTTGCGTCGCTGCCAAAAGTAACTTTAAAATGCGACGGACAAAACTGCGTTATGTACAGAAATTATTTCGGACAGATAATCCGTGCAAAATATAAATTCGGTCATTTTGATGTCCAAAGATGCGAAGTCTTACCGGTCAAAATTTTGACTGATGACGGGCAAACGGATGTAAAAACATTCACCTTGCGCTTAATGGGAGATAAGATTCCTTATACGCCTGAATGGGTAAAAGATGATCCTGAAGGATTATCAAATATCTGTACAAATATTGCAAGGCAAAAACCTTTAAAGTATTCTGACGGCGGGTTTCTTGACTGGATGAAAAATTTGTGGGCAATATTTTTTATTGCGGGGCTCTGGCTTATTGCAGCTGCTCCAAAACAGAAAAATAAGGAAAATAAATAGACTATCATAATAGCTTTATTGTACGGTTGGTATTTTACCGGAGGATATACAAACCTGATAATATCGAAAAGCACTGCGCTTATTTAGTGTAAACTGCGGTATAAATCCCTTTACCGGTCTATTGATTTTCTTTTATTTTAGTTGTAGCATGTTTCTGTTAAATAAGGTGGGATTATTAATATGATTAAACCTCAGTCTCCTAAAGACAGAATTATTTTGGCTCTAGATGTTGATACGCTGGAAGAAGTAAAAGAGCTTGTACTGGAATTAAAAGATTATGTCGGGTATTTTAAAATCGGATTGCCGCTTATTGTGACATACGGTTTTGAGGCTGTCAGGCTTATTGAAGAATTAGGCGGAAGATGCTACTATGACAGCAAATTTCACGATATCCCGAATACAGTTCAAAAAGCCTGTATAAACCTTGTGAAAAATAATATTCATTTTTTTAATATTCATATTCAAGGCGGTTCAAAGATGATTTCCGGCACAGTAAAGGCTGTAAATGCTTGTTGTAAGCGTCTGGAAAAAGAACCTCCTGTTATTTTAGGTGTTACGCTTTTATCAAGTTTTGGGCAGCGTACATTGACTGAGGAACTGTGTGTTAATAAGAGTATAGAGGATTATGTGTTTCAACTGGCAAAGCTTGCATATGATTCAGGGCTTGACGGGGTTGTTGCCAGTGCGGATGAGGCTAAAAGGATAAGACAACAGATTCCTGATAAAAATTTTATTATAGTATGTCCTGCAACCCGTCCTACATGGGCTTCAGTAAACGATCAGGTGAGAGTTGATACTCCGCGCAGTGCAATTCTTTCCGGTGTAGATTATATGGTTATCGGGCGTCCTATCACAACCGCTGACAACAGAATTGCTGCAGCGCAATTGATTCTTGATGAGATTACAACAGCTCTTGAAGATAAAGAAAAAGAAGTGCTGGTTTAAAATTTAGAAGAAGCTTTATAGAATAGTGTGTTGTGAATAGTTAAGATAAACCATAATTCAACCTTTTTTATATAGTAATGACTATCCGGGACTTATATCGCAAATCCCACTAAAATGGCTAGAAATGTCACCCCTGAAATAAATTCAGGGCAGGCTCTGAACTGGCTGCAAAATCAGTTGAGCCAAATGGCGAAACGTGATTTTATGTCCCTACCTGGCGTTTCAGGGTCTCGTTGTTTCTTCGTAAGGACAGGCTCACTCAAAATTTTTAAGATCCTGAAACGAGTTCAGGATGACAAAAATTTTGGTTCGCTTT
>CALUTK010000023.1 GCA_944323675.1 Candidatus Gastranaerophilales bacterium
CTTCGTAAGGACAGGCTCACTCAAAATTTTTAAGATCCTGAAACGAGTTCAGGATGACAAAAATTTTGGTTCGCTTTGTCAAACAAGTTCAGCATGATACTTTTGTGCATCTGGTGTAAACTGCGATATAAATCCCTAAAAATAATTATTGACAGGTTTATATTTTTCTATTAAGAATTAATTATAGATTATTAACGTATTCTGACTTTTGGCGCAATCGGTATAGAATCCGGCTACTGTTCAGAATAGCAAACACAGTGAAAAACGCGTTAATAATTAATGAATAGCAAAACAAAAGACCTGACTTAATGTCAGGTCTTTTTCCTTTGTATAAATCTTATACTTATGCTTCAGCCGGAGCAGCTTCAGCAGCCTCTGCAGCCGCTTTCGCTTCTTCTTCAGCTTTAGCCTTAGCTTCTGCTTCTGCAGCAGCCTTTGCCTGTGCTTTCTTAGAAAGTTTTACTGTTTCTTTTTTCTGATAATTCAAAGTACCGTCTTCTTTGCAGTTTTTCATTAAATATTCAACTGTTTCAGTAGGCTGTGCACCTTTTTTAACCCAGTCCTGAGCTGAGGCAAGATCCAATTTCATAACTTTTGTTTTAGGATTGTAATAGCCTAATTCCTGAATTGGTCTGCCTTCGCGTTTTGATGCTGAATTAATAACTACAATTCTGTATGAAGGTGATTTTTTTGCACCTGTTCTTTTTAATCTGATTCTTAACATTTTTTAAATTCCCTTATTTTTTTAATGTAAACATACGGTCTGTCAGACAATGCAGCCGCGCCTTGAATGCCAGCCCTTGAACAAGGCTAAGAGGAATTGCCCGTTCCGATTTTATATAATCACAAAGATATTACTTTAGCAAGTAACGGTTAATAATTCTACATATTACGTTTTTATTCCTTTATCTAAACAAAAGTTTGAAAAATACCATACTAAAGTATGAAATTACGTAAAATTTATTAAAGTTTTTTCACAGTTGCGCCGTATATATAAACAAAAGCATGCAAGTAGAAGGAAAAATGAATGAAAAATAAAGATGAGAACAGCGGCGTTTCTTTATTCGGGCAGTCTGAATTCCTGATGGAAAATGATCCGATTGAGGAGATTTTTGCGCTCAACCTTGGAGATTTTATATCAGAACACCTAATCTCGGAAGATTTGGCAAAGAAAATCGGTTCTAACGTTAAAGATAAGCGAGAAAGCTTAAAAAACCAGTTAAAAGAACTGATTTCAATATATTCTATGAATAACACTCTATGCGTTCTTAATTTTGAGACAAAAGAAGATTACGCAATTTATACTTCAATTGCGCATTCAATATGTTTAATGCTTGAAATTGAAAAATGTAATATCTATCTTGCAAAAGAATTTACCAGAGGAATAAAATCAGACAAAGATTTAGTTCTTGTCGGCACTACTATGAAAAGCCTGAAATGCAAAGGATTTAATCTTGATGATAATTCCATCGTAAGCGTAGCCTTCAGAGAACAGGATACCATTACGGAAAACCATATAACAGCGGTTTCAATGCACTGCAATTCCAGAAATGTAGGGGTAATAGTGCTGGAAAGCCCTGAAAAAGTTCAAAAAGAATACATCTCGCTTGTTGAAAGCATTGCGAACCTTTTTGCAACATCAATGAGCCTTCAGGGAGAAATTGATACCACAAACAAACTTATAGATACGGAGACCCCGAATATAAGCGATTTACAGCATGAAAGAGCCGAATTAACAGCTCTTATCGGGGACTTGTGCGACTATCAGCAGGAATTTGTCGAACAGCTTGCAAATGCAGTTGACACAAAAGGGCAGTATAAAGTTTCCCACTCTAAAAATACGGCCAACCTTGCACGTCAAATTTGCCGCACAATGGGGTTAAACGAAAAAACAACAGATTTAATATATTATGCAGGTTTATTGCAAAATATAGGCAAAATAACACTTTCCGAAAAGATTTTTGCAACAAACGGAAAACTTTCTCCGGAAGATTTGAAGAAAATACAAAATCATTCAAACATAGGCGTAAACCTTTTAATGAATATTAATTTTCTATCAGAAGTTGTACCGTACATAAATTACCAGAAAGAACGTGTCGACGGCTCCGGAGAGCCTGAAGGATTAAAGGGGCAGTCAATCCCTCTGGGATCCAGAATTATTGCGGTAGCGGATGCCTATAGCGCAATGACATCCGACAGACCTTACAGAAAAGCAATGCCTCAGGAAAAAGCACTTTCTATAATGAAAGAAGAATCCGGTAAAAAATGGGACATTGATGTCGTCAATGCACTTGAACAAAGCCTAAAATAATCGACAATGATCATATACTAAGGAGGCGGGTGCAGCTTTTGCTGCACCCGCCTCCTTTTATATAAAACCAGCTATCGGAAGGAACAATCTCACTGCCCACTTTACAATTGGAATTTTTCGCTACCCTCTCCCCTTGAGGAAGAGGGGTAAATAGTGGTTTACTTAACCCAAAAGCAAGCGACGTAATGAAAATGTATTCCGATAACATGCATTATGTTTATAGTAAAATTAAATTATGGATATTGTATCTAACAGTTTGAAGGCTTTGGAATTCGATAAAGTTCTGGAAAAACTCGCAGGCTTTGCTAAAACTAAGCAAAGCCGCACACTTTGTCTTGACCTTTTACCTTTTGAAACAATAGAAAAAATTGAATCGGAAATCCTTTTTACCCGCGAAGCTAAAATAATTCTTGACAGCCCTGCAGACATTCCGATAGGTTTTGTTGCGGATATCGCGGAAATCCAAAGGAATTCTCTTGTAAGCTACCTTTCCGAAGGGGAACTTGTAGATATTGCAAAAACTATGAAATCGTCAAGGCTGGTTAAAAACTTTCTGAACGAAAATTGTGAAGAAAATTCCAAACTCAAAGGGCTTGCCGCAAACCTTATTTCTTTTAAAGAACTTGAGGATAGAATTTTTGATACGTTTGATGATGACCTGCAGATAAAAAAAGACGCAACTCCTGAATTAAAAGGACTGTTCGCGTCCTTAAGAGAAACAGAAAAGAATTTAAAATCAAAGGTTTCAGACCTTTTGAATTCGGCAGATTTCACAAAACACCTGCAGGAAACTATTTACACAACCCGCGACGACAGAATTGTTTTTCAGGTAAAAGCGCCGAGCAAAAATAAGGTTAAAGGGATTGTCCATGACGTTTCCGCGACCAACAAGACCTTCTACATTGAGCCGGAATGTCTTGTACCGATAAACAATAAAATAAGAGAAATTCAATCACAGATACATGCAGAATTTGTACGGATACTTGCAGAACTCACGCAAGCCGTAAAAGAGGAAATTCGCAGCATTAAACACAGCGAAGAAACCTTAGCAAAAATTGATTTTCATTTTGCAAAAGCAAGGTATGCCGTGAAAATTCACGCCTCGGAACCTGAAATTACTAAAGAGAGAATTGTTGAATTTGAAAACATGAAACACCCGCTTTTAATCGGCACTGTTGAAAATATTGTAACCAACAACTTTGAAATCGGAAGAGATTACAAATCCATAATTATTACAGGCTCAAATACCGGCGGAAAAACTGTTACAATAAAGACCATCGGGCTTTTTATACTTATGGCAAAAGCCGGAATGTTTCTTCCGTGTACAATGGCAAAACTTTATCCGTTTAAACAGGTTTTTGCAGACATCGGAGATGCACAGAGTATTCAGCATAGTCTTTCGACATTTTCTTCACATATGACAAATATTATTGAAATTATCAACAAAAGCGGCAGTGATACATTTGTCCTTCTTGATGAAATATGCGCGGGAACTGATCCGCAGGAAGGTGCTGTTCTTGCAAAAGTTATACTTGAAAATCTTGCGGGAAAAGAGGTTTATTCAACAATCACAACCCACTACGGCGAATTAAAGGCGCTTGAATATTCAAACCCTTACTTCAAAAATGCGTCAGTTGAATTTGACACGCAGTCGCTGCGCCCGACATACAAATTACTGATAGGCATTCCTGGATTGAGCAACGCAATTTCGATATCCGCAAACCTCGGACTTCCGGCAGAAATCGTCAATAAAGCCAAAGAAATCCTAACATCAGAAAAAGACCAATCGCTGGTTGTGGTTGAAAAACTGCAGGAAACACAACAAAAACTTTCTGAAAACCTTAAAGAAGCAGAAGAATTAAAAGAGGATTCAGAACTTATCAAAAAAGAATACGAAGCAAATTTGTCGGAAGTCAAAAAAGATAAGAAAAAAGCAATAAAAAATATCAAAGAAAAATTCAGCCACGAAATGCTTGCGGTGAGGGCGGAAATAAAAGATATTCTGGACGAATTAAGAAAAGAAAAATCAGAAAAAATCGCCCGCCGCTCTTACGCGCGGCTTGCAAAACTTGAAGAAGGCTTCCATGAAAAAGTCCATGGCTACGAGGATAAAGAACAATATGCAGAAATCCAATGGGATAATGTAAAAATAAACGACAAACTGATATTAAAAGAAATTCATCAGCCTGTCGTGGTGCTGTCTCTCCCAGACAAAAACGGGAATGTTTTCGTTCAGATGGGGAATATTAAGACCAAGATTAAAAAGAACAAACTTGCACCGTACGATAAAGCGTTTGAGAAAAAAGCGTCCGGCTACAAACCTTCTAGTTTTGAAAGTTTTGAATACAAACGGACAAACCTTTCAAACAGACTGGATTTGAGAGGATACAGAGTGGAAGATGCACTTGATGATTTAGAGATTTATCTTGATAAAGCAAGCCTTGCCAACCTGTCGCCTGTCACAATAATCCACGGGCACGGAACAGGCGCTTTAAAATCCGCCGTGCGGGATTATCTTTCGACCTCGCCTTATGTTGCAAAATTCAGACCCGGTGAAGATTCAGAAGGCGGCGACGGAGTCAGTGTAGTTGATATAAATTAAGGAGGTATATAAACATGCAAAACAAATATCCGCAAAACGCTTACTATGACACAATTTCCACGAGGGGGGGGGGGCTTGTCAACAATAGACCTGGTTTATCTCTGGGTAGACGGAAACGACCCGGAACTTAAGCAAAAAAGACTCTACTGGCAAAATCAATACGGGGCAAAAATTAACCCGCAAGCAACTGATAAATGCAGGTTTATTGATAATCAAGAATTGAAATATTCACTCCGTTCTGTAGAAAAATATGCCCCGTGGATTAATAATATTTTTATTGTTACGGATAATCAAATTCCTAAATGGCTCAATACAAATAACGAAAAAATTCATATTATCGACCACAAAGACATAATGCCTCCGGAAGCGCTTCCTACTTTCAATGCTTCTGCAATAGAAACATGTATATGTAATATAAAAAATCTTTCCGAATATTTTTTATTTGCAAATGATGATATGTTTTTCTCAAATTATACTAACCCTCGTTTTTTCTTTACAGAAGAAGGGTATCCGATATTCAGAGTAAGACACAGATTAAGAAAAAAAGATTACTCTCATCAATACGTTAAAATGCTAGTTAATGCATATAAATTGATTGAAAAAAATTTCGGAAAAAGATATTATTTCAACCCGCATCACTCTATTGATGCCTATAAAAAATCAGATATTATAGAATGTAATAAATTATTTTCAGAAGAATTATATAGAACAACTCTTTCAAAATTCCGAAACGAGGAGAATATTTCACGAGTGATTTACCAGGCATACGCCTGCGCAACAGGAAAAGGAAAGCTTAAATTAATAAAAAAAATTGATGATGAATTAACGCTGTACGAAAAAATAATCAAAACAATTCGTCATGATTTCCATAAAGATTCGATTTATTTTCATACCTGCAACACTAATTATCAGGAAAAAATCGCAGAATACAAACCTGAACTAATATGCATTAACGACAATGAAGATACAACCGATGATGACAGAGTCCGGATGAAAAATTTTCTGGAAAATTATTTTCCTGAAAAATCTCCATTTGAAATCTAGAATATAAACATTATATAAATAAATCTTGTAAGATTTCTAAAATGTGATAAAATTTAATTAATCACACGTAGGAGAATATTATGGATTTATCAAAAATAAGAAAAGAAAACGAGCCGGTCGATTTGTTCTGCAATCTTGCGGAAATTCCGTCGCCCTCATTAAAAGAAGAAAATGTAGCAAACTGGATAAAAAAATATTGTGACGAGAACAATATCCCTTGTGAACTCGACAGTTATCACAATGTTTATATAAATATTCCTGCAACAGACTCAACAAAACCTTCTTTATTGTTATCTTCACACATGGATGTTATAGGAGACGACAGCCCTGTAAAGCCTTACCTTGACGGAGACTTAATCCGTGCAGAAGGAAGAACTCTCGGTGCTGATGATAAAGCAGGTGTTGCAAACGCTCTTTATTTAGCAAAAACAGTTGCCAATTCCGATATAAAACACGGCGGACTTGAAGTTGTGTTTACAAGAGACGAAGAATCCGGAATGTCAGGAATTAAGCACGTAGATTTTTCAAAACTAAAATCCAAATATGTTCTTGTCTGTGACAGCGACAGCCTCGGACAATTGATGACATCAGGCGCAAGCTATACTCTTGCAACAATTGAGGTTAATTCATTCCGCGGAGGACATTCCGGAATAGATATCGCCGACAAAACCCGCGAAAATGCCGCAAAATTAATTGCAGATATTGTCTCAAATCTTCCGCAGGGTGTTTTCTACTCTGATAAAGACGGAAATGTAGTTACTTCATGTAATATCGGAGGGATTCAATCCGGAAATCCGGATGTCACAAACGTCATAAATACCTACGGCAAAGCAACTTATTCCATCAGAAGTTCAAGCAGAAAATATGAGGAAGAATTAAAAGACCGTATGAAATTTGAAGTTGATGAATTCAATAAAGATTACAAAGGAGTTGCACAGGCTTCCTTAGTATTTGAAGAACACCTGCCGCCTTTTGAAAAGGTTGAAGATGAATATATCCCGCTCTTATTTGAAGCTGTGGCGAAAAAAGTCGGAGTAACACCTGAAATTTCATCATTCCACGCCGGTGCGGAAACTCACATCTATGCCAATAAACAAAATTCTCACGGTCAAAAATTTGCCCCTTATCTTGTCGGGCTTGCTGATGTCTGCAATATGCATTCACCGGAAGAAAATGTCAATTATAAATCAATCCTGAAAGGACAAGAATTAATTCAGGAATTTTTCAAAGCCTATAATAGTTAAAATGTTAGCCGAGCTTAAAGCCCGGCTAACATTTTAAAAAAGTGGAAATTGTTAAATTCGCCCCTTAATTGACGGCATTGCTAACTTTTTATTGCTAACCTCCTCAAAATCAAAGATTTCGATCCTCCAGCAAGGGGAGGCCAAAACATCCTGAATCAGCCCCGCAATTGAATACCGAGGAATTTTATGTCAGTATGATTGTGTTTTCATCTCATTTTTAATATTTTAGCATTGAAACAATTTTGCCATTGCCGTCAAGTTTTTCCCTGCCGTTCAGGTCGCAAAGTTCAATTAAAAATGCAATGCCGACTAAATTTGCGCCTGTTTTTTTGACGAGTTTGCAAGCAGCTTCCGCGGTTCCGCCTGTTGCAAGGAGATCGTCTACGATTAAAACATTTGCCCCTTCCGGAAATGCGTCTTTATGAACCTCTATTTTATCTGTGCCGTATTCAAGTTCATATTCCTGCGAATAAGTTTCTGCCGGAAGTTTATTCGGTTTTCTGATAGGGACAAAGCCGGCATTTAATTTGTAAGCCATAGGCATACCAAAGATAAACCCGCGGCTTTCAATCCCGGCTATGTAATCAATTTTTACATCTTTATACTGTTCACAAAGATAATCAATCATAATTTTTAAGGTTTCGGCATCTTTTAATGCTGTTGTAATGTCTCTAAAAATAATCCCTTTTTTTGGGAAATCAACCACATCTCTTATTTTATTCTTTACGTCTGCAATAACTTCTGTCATTATTTTTCTCCTTTTTCAACTAATTTTTGTTTAAGTTTTTCTGTATATTCAAGCGTGTAATTTTTTGTTTTTTCAAGTTCTTTTTTTATAAAAGCTTTAATACTGGCTTCTTCTTCTTTGACAAGTCCGTGAGCCGTTTTCCCCCAATTCATATCTTTTTTCATAAAGAGGATTTTGAATCCTATGAAAAATACAAGCGGGAACCAGATTATAAAAAGATAAATTGAGGTTTCAAGCGCCTCAAAGGTTGCATCTAATCTAGGCATAAAGTCATAGCGCCTGAGTGCATACCTTGCGGCAAGAAAAAATCCCAGCCCGATTGCAATACCAATGATTATTGAAGAATAGAGGGTATGCGGTGAAGCGTCTTTTGCAAAAACTTTAAAAGTTCTTATGGTAAGCTCCATCAAAAACCACAAAGGCATAATAAATTGTGAAATGTATGCAGTCATATCAAACTTTGCACGAAAAGACATTTTATGAGAAGTAAGCGCCGTACCGGAATATTCAAGATAACGTCTTATAGTACCTTCCAGCCACCTTCTGCGCTGTCTGAATAGTGGCCAGAGGTATGCAATACCTTCCTCATAAACAACCGCATCAGGACAGAATCTCACGTCCCATCCTTTTATATGCAATCTGGTGGACATATCAAGGTCGTCCACGATTGTATAATTATTCCATCCGCCGATATCTTCAAGTGCTTCTCTTTTTATAAGTTCACCGTTTCCGCGGAGTTCCACTGCCCCCTTAACCGAGTCTCTGCCGGCTTGAAAATGCGTATCCATTGTGTATTCATTATTCTGGCATCTGGTCAAAAGATTCTGGTTCTTGTTCCTGATAACTTTTCTTGCTTGAACAGCCCCGACATCTTTCGGTTCAAGTTCAGGGATAAGTTTTGATAAAAAGTCCGGCTCAACTGTCGCATCAGCATCAAAGACAAGAACAGCGTCACCATGTGCCATTTGAAAAGCATCATTTAACACAGCGGATTTGCCCGGAAACGCGCCCTGCTGACGGATTAATACTTTCACTTTAGCATATTTCTTCTCTAAATCTTTTAATACCGAGGCAGTATTATCTGTGCTTCTATCATCAATCACAATTATCTCAAAATTTTCGTAATCCATTGAAAGAATATTTTTAACTGTATTTGAGATGACATCTTCTTCGTTATGCGCTGGTATCATAACTGTGACAAAAGGCTTGTAATCTTCATTTATAACCTGCGGGTATTTTTTTAACTTACGTTTTTTAAAATTGTATGCCAGATTAGTAAACACAGCATAAATTGTCATACACAAACATAAAAATGCTAAACCCCAGACCGTATTAAAATAACTCTGGAATATATAAATAAACACCGCTAATCCGAAAAATATTGTAAATAAGATTACTCTTTCCTTCATAAACTACCTGCTATTTCTCCATGTCCCTATAACATATTGTACCAAAAACCTTAAAATTTGCCATTATTTTTATAACTTTTGTATAGTAAAATTCTTTTTATCTACATCAAACAGATGTTTTTTAGCGGAAAATATATTAATTTTCGTTAAAACACTTGCGCAAATTCAAATATTAGCTATAATAAGGGAGTACATAAGAAGAAGGAGTTTAATCATGAACAAAGAAGAATTAGTACAAGAAGTTGCAAAAAAAGCTAACGTTACACAAAAAGAAGCATCTGAAGTAATCGGAGCTTGGATTGATACCGTACAAAAAACTGTAGCTAAAGGCAAAAAAGTAACATTAGTAGGTTTTGGTACTTTTGAAGCTAGAAAAAGATCTGCAAGAACTGGCAGAAACCCTCAAACAGGTAAAGAAATTAAAATCCCTGCAAAAACAGTTCCTGCTTTCTCTGCCGGTAAAAAATTCAAATCAGTTGTTAACGGCGGCAAATAGTTTTTAATTTTAAACTTGCAAGTTTTATAAAAAAGACGTACTGACGAGTACGTCTTTTTTATTGCAGCGCTTATAAACTAATCTCATGACGACCTCTATCTTCGCCATCTCTAAACGGACAGCGCAAGGCTCTCCTGTCCGGCCGTACTTTTCAGATGCCGTACAAAAATTTCGATTGACAACTTTTTATTAAACGTCTCATCTGGAATTCCCCATCCGCAATATAATAATTTTACAATCTAAGTCTTTTGTTATATTATAAAAACACGAGTAATATATTATAAAAGAGGGAAGTATAAATGCAGGTATCAATTAACTGGTTAAATGAATTCGTAGACTTATCAGATAAAGATGAAAAACAAATTGCCCATGAGCTTACAATGAGCGGGCTTGAGGTTGAGGCAATCGAAGAAGTAAAACCAAAATTTACGAATATCAAAACAGTTAAGATTGAAAAAATAGACAACCACCCGAATTCCGACCACCTTCACCTTGTGACAGTTAATACAGGTTCAGATATAAAAACAGTAGTCTGCGGGGCGCAGAATATTAAAGAAGGACAGATTGTTCCGTATGCCTCTGTCGGGAGTCAGGTTCTCGACAGAAAAACCGGCGAAATGTTCACCCTCACCCCTGCCGTAATCCGCGGGGTTGAATCTCAAGGAATGCTATGCTCCGACGATGAATTAGGGGTTGCAGAACGCGGATATCAGGAAGAAGACGGCATTTTAATCTTAAACAGACTTTTCCCTGATGTCAAAATTGGAGAAAACGTTGAAGATGTCTTAGGTTTTGAAAAAGATACAATCCTCCACATAGCTCCGACCGCAAACAGAGGAGATCAGATGTCCGTTATTGGTGTTGCAAGAGAATTAAGCGCACTATTCAACAGACCGCTCAAATTCTCTCCGATTGAATGCACTAAAGATTTATCCACCGATAAGTTTAAAGTAGAAATTATAGATAAAGATGTTTGCAAATACTATTCAATCGGGATTTTAAAAGATATAAAAATCAAGCCGTCGCCAGATTGGATGCAGAAACGATTAATTGCCTCCGGAATCCGCGCTATTAATAACGTGGTTGATATTACAAACTATGTTCTTATGGAATACGGAACCCCGCTTCACGCATTTGATTATGACAAATTAAACGGATATTTATGCGTAAGACGCGCTAAAGAAGGAGAAAAACTTGTCACTCTTGATGAGGTTGAAAGAACCCTCACAACAGATTCCGTTCTTATTGCAACAGAAAAAGAAGGGGTTTGTTTAGGCGGTGTATTTGGCGGTGCAAATTCAGAAATCGACGACAACACAAAATCAATTGCACTGGAAGCCGCATACTTTACTCCTGCAACAAACAGAAAATCTGCAAGAAGCGCCGGCTACAGAAGTGAAGCTTCCGCCCGTTTTGAACGCGGAGTTGATATAGAGGCGGTAAGACCTGCCTTAATGCGTGCCATGCAATTGATGGCAGAACTTGCAGACGCGAAAATTGAAGGGGTTGTCGAAACCGGTAACAACAAACTCGACCCGATTGAAATTACCCTGAGATATCCGCAGATTAAAAGAATTCTCGGGATTGAAATTGCACCTGAAAAATGCGATTCCATTTTAGAAAACCTCGGGTTTGAAAAACTCGGCGGAAACGCTCTTGCCGCAAAATTTCTGGTTCCGTCCTGCCGTGCCTATGACGTTACCCGCGAAATTGACTTAATCGAAGAAATCGCAAGAATTAACGGCTATGACAAAGTTTCTCCGACTCTTCCGAATAAAATGCAGACTCCTGTCATTACTCTGGAAGAAAAGTTCGTTAAAAAAATCCACCACATTATGCAATCAGCAGGTCTAAATGAAATCGTCACAAGTTCACTCATCGGCAAACCTCTGCTCGATAAATTTATGATTCCTTATGATGATTCAAAAGCATTAAAAGTTTTAAATCCTGTGAGCGAAGAATGTACAATGCTCCGCGAAACCATTGCAGTAAGCGTCCTTAACTGTATGAAATACAACTACGACAACGGTCAGAAAAATTTCTGGGCTTATGAAATCGGAAAAACATACAACATCGAAGGCGAAGCCGACGAAAAACATTCAGGCGTCAAAGAAACTAAAGTTCTCGGCGGAATAATCACCGGCGAAATTGAAAACTCTAAATGGCAGCCTTCCGGCTACCCTGATTTCTATACGGTTAAAGGCATTCTGGAAAACATGTTCAAAGAACTAGGCGTTGAAAAACGTATCAAACTCGTTGAACTTGATAAATCACCGCTTGCAAAAACCCACGCAATCCTTCATCCGTATAAAAGCGCCGCTATAAATCTTCTCGGCAAAAATATGACAACTATAGGCTACTTCGGTCAAATTCATCCGATTTTGAAAGATAAATTAAAAATGAATCAGGATGCATTCATCTTTAAAGTTGATGTTGATGAACTTATTGCAATTATAAAAGAATCAACACCAAGATTTAAACATCTTCCGCAATTCCCTGAAGTAAAACGCGACCTTGCCTTTGTAATTAATGAAAATGTTTCATATGATGACCTTCAAAGAGTTATAAAAGGCGGAGTTCAGCAGAATATATTTAAAGGCAGCGAAGTGTTTGACGTGTATCAGGGCGAACATATTGATAAAGGCTATAAGAGTATGGCATTTAGAATCCACCTGCAGGATGAAAATGCAACCCTCACGGATGAAGTCATTGAAAAACAAATGCAAAATGTCCGGGAGAAACTTCAAAAAGCTTACGCTGATATAACCTTCAGGGAGTAATTATGAAAAAAATAATAATTTCATTATTGTTATTTTGTGCGATTTCTCTTTCAGCATTCGCGGAAGATGTTATGCCAAATGTCGTGAGCCTTTCCAACACAAATACCTACGGGGTTTATCAGGTGGGGGATAATATTGTCCTCAGGAAAGCGCCTGACGATAAAGCTCCAATTATTAAGGTTATAAAAATTATAAACAACACAATTGAACCGGCAAGTCTGACATTTGAAAATGTTTTTGTTGTCTATCAGGGTGCAAAGAAACTTGCATATATGGCTGTTTCCGATGAAAACGAAGATTGGGTTGAACTTATCTATAACAACAAAACAGGCGAAAAAGGCTGGCTTAAAAAAGATGACCCTTATAAATTTCTTACCTGGGTGAATTTTTATAATATGTATTCAAAAAAATACGGCCTATACATCCTGAACGGTGCGCCCGAAAGCGTTCTCGAAATGCACGGGTCTCCAGATGATACATCAAAAGTTATATCGACAATAAATCAGCCTCAAAAAATTATACTAAATTTAATTAAAGGAAATTGGATGCTGGTAAGCGTTATGGATATAGATATGACTCCAAAAACAGGATACATACGCTGGAGAAGCGATGAAGGCATTAAATATCTGTTTCCGGCTATCAAATAGCCATTTGTAAACAAATGTAACAAAAATAATAACTTGTGAAATTGAATCTTCTCCAAATACTTTATATGTATAAGAGAGTATAAAATAAGAGTATAAGGAGAGCAGATATGGCATTTTTAGCAATTGATTCACAGCGAAATTTATTCACATTACAAAAAAGCCAGTTAGAATTTGAACAAATGCTTGTAATGAATCAGGTAAACTGGTTACAAAAAGAAATGGCCTATGTTCAGGGTGTATATGACCAAGAGGAAAACTCCGATGCTTCAATTGATGAAGATCCTTATTACATGGCATTACAGGATCAGGAAGAGTATCTGACATCAAGAACCGAGGCTCTTGAATCACAGGTAAATACACTGAACGAAGAAATTTCAAGTGCAAAACAGCAGGTTCAAAATAACATCAAGAGCAGCTGCGGCTTGAACTTAATCGGCGGTTAATCCTCCTGATATTTAAAAAACTAACAAAATTGAAAAGAAGTTGTGGTGAAGTTGACTACGACTTCTTTCGATTTTGGATATCAAAGAGTTCAACAGTATTGAGCATAAGAGAAGCAATCGTCATAGGCCCGACCCCGCCGGGAACAGGCGAAATAAAAGAAGTTTTTTTGCTGACATTTGCGAAATCTACATCTCCTCGGGTTTTACCCGTTTCATCTTTAAATATCCCCACATCAACAACAACACCATTAATTTTTACCATATTATCTTCTATTAGTTTTTCACCAACGGCAGAGACCAAAATATCTGCCGCTTTTGTTATTTCTGAAAGATTTTTTGTATGACTGTGGCAGACTGTGACTGTCGCATTACGGTTAAGCATCATAACAGCAAGCGGTTTACCGACGATATTTGAACGTCCTACAATTACAACATGCTTTCCGTCAAGTTCAATACCGTATTTATCCAGCAAAAGCAAAATTCCCTTAGGCGTACACGGATACACATAAGGAGTTTCGCCGGCTAGGAGTTTTCCTGAATTTTCAGGCGTAAACCCGTCTACATCTTTAATCGGAGATATTGCGTTAATTATTTTTGTCTTATCAATATGCGCAGGCAGCGGAAGCTGCACAAGAATTGCAGTAACCGTCGGGTCATTATTTAATTCTTCTATTTTTTCAAGAAGTTCAGTTTCTGTAACAGATGCCGGATAATTTATTATTTCAGAAACAATACCCAGCTTTTCTGCAGTTTTTTTCTTGTTATTAACATAAATTTGACTTGCCGGATTATCGCCCGCAAGAATCACTACCAGCTTTGGCATCACCGCATATGAGGCAAGTTTAGCTTTAAGCCCCTCCAGCAATTCATCTCTCAACTTTTTCCCGTCTAAAATTACCGGCATTTACATCTCCTGATTTTTTGTCTGTGGAAGATTTAATCTGTAATAAAACTGTTTTATTGCATCTTCCACAATTTTAGAATCTTTTTCAATCGGATGTTTTTCTAATTCCTTATCGTAAGGGATAACACCCAGAACATCCAAATCGTATTTTTTCAACATATCATAAACCGCATTGATATTGTTATTTTCGACCTTATTGATTACAACGCCTAACTGATTGCCTGCGGCATATTTAGCACTGAATTCTTCAATTCTTTTAGCAAGATACGCAGATTCTTCGGAAGGATTTGCTACAATAAGAGTAGTATCAATATTTGTATCTACAAGCTGGTTTAGATATTTTAGGTCAAATTCACAGTCAAAAATTACAATATCATAACGGTTAATCAATTTTAAAACCGCATCGTTAATCTGACCGGTAATCGGACAGCGGCAGTCTTTTGACCCTACAAACCACGAAACTATTAAATCAACATTATCAGCGATTTCAACGACAATATCTTCCATTGCCCACTCAATAAATTCCTGTTTAGACATATTTTCAGGAATTCCGGTTTTATATTCGTGTTTGCCGCTTCTGATACCGTAGATTGTATTTCTTACATCAAGCCCGAAACTGTGACCTAGTTCACCTGACAAATCATTATCAAAAAGAAGAATTGATTTATCAGGGAAAAGTTCCTGAAAAATTCTCAAAAATGCTTTTGTTATTGTTGTTTTACCGCTTCCGCTCTTTCCTGTTATCGCAAGTTTAAAAGTCAAATCAGTACCTCTTTTTCAAAATTTCAGATAAATCTCTTGTTAAATTCATTGCTTTTTCCGCCAGTTCAACAGAGAGAGAACCCGCACCGCAGGATGGCGAAATCAAAGAATTCTCAATAATAAGTTTTTCATCAATGCCTTTATCTGTCAAAAATTTTACGGCATTCGTGAATTTTTTGGTCAACACATCAATATCAGCCGCCTCAAGCGCTTCTTTATCAAGAGTCGGGACAACACCCCAGGCAATCTTGCCGCCTCTTGAAAGGAAATGTTTTACATCGTCTTTAAAAAGACTTAAATTTTGCGCAAATGAATAAGCATCAAGATTGATGATGTTCACCCCGCTTTTAATAGGGACAGCCCAGTCACACTTTCCGCAGCAGTGGATGGCACTGAGAGCGCCCGCATTTTTGATAACGTCTGACACTTCCATGAACATATCAAGAACTTCCTCTTGAGAAATAGTCACAAAAGCAGAGGTTCCAAGCTGTGATATAGAAGGTTCATCAATAAAAATAATCGGTGTTGTATCAGGGTTTGCCCGCTTAATCTCTCTTATCTGCCACAGGGCTTTAAGAGTAAGGGTTTTCACGATAATTTCTCTTAAGGTTTCATCGTAAAAAGCACATTTACCGTCTTTATCGACCAGAGTTGTTGCAAGAGTAAAAGGCCCGACAATCTGCCCTTTTGCAAAATCCGGCTTGTGTTTTTTTATCAACTTTAAGAACTCCGGAAAAGAAGAAGAAAAATCCTCAGTAACGGCATATTTCTCAATGACCGGAGAATTTATATCCGCGAGGATTTCTTCATAGTCCATAAAAAAGTTTTCCAAATCCTCAAAAAATTCATCGTATTCTGTATCAAGATAATCTTTTCCGATAAAAAATGAAGGCATGTTTTCCAGAAACTGTATAATCATGTCTTCATTTTTGTTAACTTTAGCGAGCTGCGGCCAGAAAGGAATATTTCTAAAACATTCTTCTACCAGCGACATAGCTTTATTCAGGTTGTCATGCGGCAGGGAACCTATAGCAAGACAATTAAGTTTTAATTTGCTCAAATCTCCCATCCGCTTTATAACACCTACGCTTCTTCTGTTGTTTCTTCTTCAATAGCTTCTTTAACCACTTCTGAAGCAGTTACGGTAACTTTCAATTCGGTTTTAACTTTAGAAGTCAACTTGATAAGCATAGTATATTCGCCGATTTTATTGATAGGAGCGCTGAGAGAAACATTCTTTCTGTCAACATCAATACCTGCTTGAGCGTGGAGTTCTTCAGCCAATTTTTTAGTAGTAATTGTACCGAATAATTTACCTGATTCACCTGCTTTAGCACTGAGTTTAAGCTCAGCAAATTTTTCAATTTTTTCAGCAAGTTCAAGAGCTTCTTTATGAAGTTTTTCCTGTTTTGCCTTAATTCTTGCCAAATTATGTTCACGGTTTTCAAGAGCGCCTTCAGTAGCTATTTCTGCAAAATTCTGCGGAAGGAGGAAGTTTCTTGCGTAACCATCTTTTACGTTAACCAAATCACCTGCTTCGCCGAGGTTTTGGACGTCTTTTTTTAATATAACCTGCATGTTAAAATTCTCCTTTTCTATTTATATTTCTACATGTAGCACCATATTATAATAAACATGCCTGTTTGTCGATAGGGTATTAACAAAAATTAAGACACAGCGATATTTTTTGTCAGCGATAATGTTCAATTAATCTTGAATTACCCCGAACAAATCATATTCATCCGCATTATCAATCAAAACGTTTTCTATATCCCCCGGAACAACAGGACGGTCTGATTTTGCATAGACAAGGCCGTCAATTTCAGGCGCATCATGCTGTGAACGCATTATGACTACTCCTTCATCAGTAACGCCTTCCACTATACAAGGAAGAGTTTTTCCGATATACGTCTGATTAATTTCATACGAAATTTGCTGCTGAAGTGCCATAAGTTCCTTATACCGCTTATGTTTGAGCTTTTTCGGAACCTGATGTTCCATTGAATAGGAGGTTGTATTTTTTTCTCTTGAATATTCAAATACGCCCATTCTGTCAAATCTTGCACGTTTTACAAATTCGTAAAGGCTGTTAAACTGCTCATCAGTCTCCCCCGGATACCCGACGATAAATGCAGTCCTGATTGCGACACCCGGAATTTTATCCCTTAATTTTTTGATTAAAACATCATAATCAAAAGCAGGGCGCCGCATTGCCTCAAGAATTTCCTTATCATAATGCTGCAGAGGAATATCAATATATTTCACAACCTTATCAAGAGCTGCGATTGCGTGGATAAGTTCATCGTTCATCTGCGACGGGTAGGCATACATAATCCTTATCCACCCCAGACCTTCTATTTTATTCAATTCTTCAAGAAGTTTTGCAAGAGATGGTTTCCCGTAAATATCAATTCCGTAACTTGTAGTATCCTGTGCGATAAGAACGATTTCCGTAACCCCTTTTGCCACAAGTTCTTTTGCCTCTTCAACTATATTTTCAATAGTCCTTGAATGATATGCCCCGCGTAACTGCGGAATTATACAGTACCCGCAATGATAGTTGCAGCCGTCGGCAACTTTAATATAGGAGCTTGCGCCCATTGTAATCTGCTGGCGCTTTACGTTTTCCGGATAAATATATTCCGGTTTTTCGGAAATTTTTGCTACGTATTCGTCATTCTGCTTATTCAAAACTTTTTCTACCACAGAAACTATCTCTTTTAAGTCAGAAGTTCCAATCATAGCACAAACTTCAGGAATGGCTTCCTTAAGTTCGTTTTTATGTTTCTGCGGCAGGCAGCCGGTTACAATAACCTTTTTCCCGTCATTCACCATTTGTAAAATAGATTGGACAGACTCCTGTTCTGCATCGTGGATAAATGAACATGTATTCACTATGACAACGTCAGCATCGTTATCGTCCAGCGTAATTTCGTATCCTTTTTCCGCGAGAAGCCCGAGCATAAGTTCGGAATCAACAAGGTTTTTCGCACATCCGTGGTTTATTAAAGCAATTTTTTTATTCATACATATCTCCGTAAGGCCGGTTTATAATATTAAAAATCCTGCCGCATTCTTACTCTAGCATGAATAAAAATTTTTGTAATCGTCACGGCAGGTAACTTTTTATCCGAACTTTTTCTTCATTCCGTATTTTATAAAATTATTTATTAAATCCTGAGGCAGCTTTGATAACAATTGAGCCATCATCGCATCTTTTCCGACCGTGTAAGAAGATTTCGGCATTTCTGCCAGATCCGCAAGTTTTATAACTTTTACGACTTTACTCACCGGCAAACCTTCTTTCCCGTTTCTGCGCGCATTATCTGCCAGCAGTTCCATCTCCCTCCGGTACGCATTGTCAAATTCTATACTGTCTTTATTTAATTCTATAGACTTGCCCCACAATGGGGTGGCAATAACTCCGGGTTTTATGGAAATTACCTTTACCCTGCCCTGCATTTCCATCTCAAGTGAATTGAACAAAATATCCATTGCCCTTTTTGATGCACAGTAAGGCGCAACAAAAGGGAATACCCCGAAACTTGCCATTGAACTTATATTGATAATTCTTCCGCCTGTAAGAACTTTCAAAAGTTTCTGAGTAAATTCGAGCTGTGCAAAGGTATTCACCTCAAATTGCCTGCGGATTTTTGAAATCTGCATGTTTTCAACAGGCCCTGCTGCAACACATCCTGCTGCATTTATCAGTGTATCAATTTTGTTTGTATTCGCCGTTATGAATTCAGCCGCACCCGTTATTGTATAAGGCTTTTCCATATCTATAAAAAACGGGATTACATTTTTCATAGCGGAAAGTTCCTGCTCATACTTATAATTTCTGTAACCTGCAAAAACTTTACCGTCTTTTGAAAATTCTTCCAGCAATGCTCTGCCTATTCCGGAAGTTGCGCCTGTTATGACATATGTTTTCATCATAGTCCTTTCTTTTTAAGACATATAAGAACCGAACAACGGCAGATACAATGCCAATGCAAGAGTCAATACAATAGAACCGATTACAATTAACATTAAAGGCTCAATCATTTTTGTCATTGTATCAATGATACCATCCAGCTTTTTATCAATAAATTTCGTTGCCTGTAATAACATATCCCCGAGACGACCGGACTGCTCACCTGTTGCAATCATAAACAAAATCATCTTAGGCACAGAATCCGTTGCCCTTAATGCCACAGAAAGGTGCTGCCCCTGCTGTACCATTCCAGTCGCTTTTTCAATCTTTTCTTTTAACGTAAAGTTTGTCAGGGTTAAATTTGCAAGATACAAACATTCAACAATTGGAACACCTGCATCATATGCAACCTGCATAACAGCAATAAAGTTTGCAAAGTTTGAAAACTGCAGCAAATCCGATAACAGAGGGATTTGAAGCGAATATTTATCTATAATTCTTCTGCTTGGCTCCCACTTGAAAAGATAGATTATGCCGAAAGTAATAGAACCTAAAATTAACGGAACCAGATACCAGAACTTTTTCAGGAAAAGACCGGCTGACATAAGAGTTGCTGTAATCCACGGAAGTTCTTTCCCCATGCCTTCGAACATTTCTTTAAATACAGGGAATACAAACATCAACATTACAAGGACGATAATAACTGCCAGCACAATAACGAACATAGGATACATCAATGTTCCGATAACCTTACCTCTGATGTTTGCCTGTTTTGTCATCAGTTCCATAAGACGATCAAGAGTTTTTTCCAATTCACCGGAATCTTCACCGGCCTTACACAGACCGATAAATACCTGCCCGAATTGCGCCGGATACTTGGCAATTGTATCCGCAAATGTCGAACCTGCCATTATCTGGCGTCTGAGTTCTTTTGCAACAAGCCTGATTTTTAACTTTGCAGCATCGGTTTCAATAAACATTAAAGATTCAATCATAGGAATACCGGATGCAGAAAGGATTTGAAGGGTAGATGTAAACTCCATCTTGTCATTAAGACCAAGAGTTTTCATCTGACCGCCTTTTACGTCATCAGCATTGTCCTGCTTGCTGTCCTTTCCGAAACTTTCTTCGTAAACTTTTGTAGGCAAAAATCCGAGCTTTCTGACCTGCTCTCTCGCGTCACGAAGGTCTTCGGCTTCAACTTTACCTTTTACAAGATCTTTATTATTTTTTAATGCTACATAGTTATAAATTGCCATGCTTCACCTATTCATTAACAATACCGAGGACTCTGACGAATTCATCAATCGTTGTCAATCCGTTTAAGATATGACCCATACAAGCTTCATTAAGGGTTTTCATTCCGTTACGGACAGCGGCTTCCTCAATTTCAATATCGTGAGCCCCTGAGGCTACAAGCTTTTTAATTTCTTTATTAATGGTCATAATCTCATAAACACCGAGTCGGCCCTTATATCCTGAGAAATTACACTTGTTACAGCCTACAGCTCTGTACATCGGAGTTTTCATTAACCGTTGAATTTCCTCTTCATTTGCTGAAATTTTACGGGCCTCTTCGTACGTAGGGAAGAATTCCTGTTTGCAGTCATCGCACAGCCTTCTGACAAGTCTCTGTGCAATTACACCTGAAAGAGTAGAGGCAACAAGATAATCTTTCGCCCCCATTTCAACCATACGGGTAACTGTTGCAGCTGCAGAGTTGGTGTGAACCGTGCTTAATACAAGGTGACCGGTAAGTGCTGCTGAAATCGCGATTTCAAGCGTTTCATAGTCACGGATTTCACCGACGAGGATAATATCAGGGTCCTGTCTTAAGATTGCACGCATACAGGAAGCAAATGTAATCCCCGCCTTTGCGTTAATCTGCGACTGATTAATCCCTTCCAGCTTAATTTCTATCGGGTCCTCAATTGTCGTAATATTTACATCTTCATCGTTTAAACTCTTCAGTACAGAATACAGTGTTGTCGTTTTACCTGAACCTGTAGGCCCTGAGGTTAAGATAATTCCGTTCGGACAGCTAACCATATTTTTGATTTTTACGATATCCTCATCTGAACCGCCGACAAGGCTTATATTTTTATCAGCAGCATTCAAGCTGACAGCAGGCGCAAGTACACGGATACAGACCTTCTCTTTTCCGGCAACAGGCAGAGTGTTGATACGGAAGTCATAGGAGCCGCCTTTGTATTTTATTGAAAAAGTACCATCCTGCGGTCTTCTGTGCTCTGCGATATTCATCCTTGACAATACTTTGAAACGGGCAATAACCGAGTTTTCAACTTTTGTCGGAATATCAAGGACTTTTGATAACATACCGTCTTTTCTGTAACGGACAATATATCCGGAAAGCCTCGGCTCTATGTGAATATCGGATACCTTTGTATCAATTGCCGTTGTAATTATCTGGTTAACAAACTTGGCAATAGAACCGCTTGAATCCTGAAGCTGGCTATCAACCATTTCGGCAAGAGATTCTTCAACCTGAAAAGTCTCAGCCTCTTCTTCAATTTGTTTGATAATCTGCTGGGTTTCTTTCTTTGACTCTGAGAAGAAAGTGTTCATCGCATTTTCAAACTCGTAATGAGTCATCAGCAATTGCTTAGGATTCTGTCCTGTTAAGTAAATAATTTGTTTTAATATTTCAGGCTTAACCGGCGTTACCGCACCTAAAATCAAGGTTTTTCCGTCAGAAGAAATCGGAATAACCTTATTGGCTTTAATAAAATCTTCAGGCAGAATGTTTACGTATTTTGCCTGAGATGCAAGCTGGCTTGAGGTTACAACATCAAAGCCGGTCTGCATATGAAGAATTTCTTTTAATTGCTCAAGGGTTATAAATCCAAGCTTAAAAAGCATTGAACCTATTGGGGTCTTATTACGCTTACTTTCAGCAAGTGCCTGAAGTAATTGGACATCCGTGATATAACCCTTCTGGATTAACAGTTCCCCCAGCTTGCCCTGAACAGACTTTGCCGCGGCAGGCGCATCTTTAGTATCCTTAAATAATTCGGAAAGCAGCTGCTCCAAATCTGGATCCGGCACCTGCATGAGTTTCACCTGATATGGGAAAATCTCACGTAATTTAGTATTAATAGCGTCTTTATCCGATGTAGAATTAATTGCAACAAACAAGAATTTGTCTTTAACACTAAGTGGAACAAATTTCATTTGTTCCATTAGTGTTTTATCGACTTTATTGAGTACCTGTCTGTTGATACTATTTTTTAATCTGTTTAGTAATTCACTCATCTTCTTATTTGGTTCACGCTACAATGTATTATCTTCGTCGTCTGTAATAATCTTAGGTGTAACAAGAATTACAAGCTCAGATTTTGTTTTTGTAGTTTGAGTACTTCTGAATAATCCGCCTATACCAGGAATATCACCGAGGAACGGAACTTTGCTTATAGTTCTGTCTTCCTGTTCTCTCATCATACCGGCAATAACAAGAGTGTCGCCGTCTTTTACTCTGACATTTTTCAACTCAAGGTTTCTTCTCTGGAGCAGAGTTGCCTGAGTATCTCTTTCGCCGGCAGCAGCTGCTGCTGCATCTTCTGACGGAGTTGTAATTTCACGGTACGGAATTGCGTAATCCGGAGCCAGATTCAAATATACATAACCGTCCGGTGATATAAACGGTGTTACAGTAATTTTAATACCGTCATCTTCACCGATTTCGTATTGTTTCTGGGTCGGAGGACTGTTAGAATAAGAACCCGTCAGTACCTGAGTCGTAACTGATTTGACGTAGTCTGATGTCATATCAATTGTAGATTCCTGACCGTTTGTTACGACAATTCTCGGATTTGAAATTGTTCTTGCTTTACTATTTTCAAGTAAGTAGTTAATTGTCCAAACAAGTGACGGAGATTGGCTGTAAGTCGTCTGGCTAGGTCCGAAATGGATACCCGGCAAAGTTGAGTTGCCTTCGGCATCAGTTATCATTCCGCCGCTACCGATTCTTGTATTGCTGCCACTGGACATCACAGTGAAGTGCTTACTTGTAAAGCTCCAGGTGTTGTTAAACTGTTTTGAACCGTCTTCAGACAATTCAATGATTGAAAATTCAAGATATGCCTGCGGCTGTTTTTTATCGTTTTTCTGAATAAATTCTCTTATCATATCAATTTGCTGTTCGGAACCGCCGACAATATTTACAGTACCTAACTGTGTATAATAAGCAACAGAGAGACTGCCCAGAGATAAAGAAGAAGCTTCGTCATCACCGCCGGTAGTACTTGCGGCCGTACAAGCTATAGTACCTTCACCGAGGACAATACCTTCACTGTTTCCACTGCCGCCTGAAGCTGCAGCGCCACCTGTCATTATACCGGCGGCTCCACCTGTTGCAGAACCTCCGCCTGTACTTGGCAGCAACAGACTGCAAACCATTTGAGCCATTTGCTGCGGTGTAGTATGGTTTACCTTGAATGCTGCTGTCAACGGTTTTTTATCAAATTGTGCAATAACTTTTTTGGCGATTTCAACATTATTCGGAGAACCGAAAATTATCAACTCGTTTGTTGCAGGATTTGTTGTAACAATTGTTGATGATGAAAAACCAGGTCTTTTAACGCCATATATATTACTGTTTAAGAAATTCGCAATAGCAGAAGCATTCACATATTTTACCGGCAATACAGTCATAGGCTGTTTGCTGACATTTGTATCATCGTCCGGTTTTGTAATAATCAATGTATTATCTTCCAACACGTAAGCAAGATCTGCGGATTCCATTACCATATTAAAAGCTGAATTTAACGGTACATTTACCAGATCCATTGTTATCTTCCCGCTAACTGCCGATTTAAAAATAATATTTAAACCTGCTTTATCAGCAAACATACGCAAAACCTGCTGAACATCCGAATCCCTCAAGCTTAAACTTATAGGAATATTTTTATCACTTATGCTAACTTTACCGTAAAGATCCAGTACAGAAGGTTCAGGATCCCTCAGAATAGGCTTATCCTGTGTATAACCTTCATCGCTACTAAATGACAAAAGATTGTTTAAATCTCTTGCACTCGCTATTGCCATAGTATTTGACAATACGAATGTTAATAAAATCATCATAGTAGAAATTTTCTTAAACATTTTTTTCATTGCTGCTCCTGCTTATTTAATTTATTATTTCTATTTTTTCGCTCCGCCAAATTTCTTTGATAAATTTGACACTTTGTTATATGTAATACCTTCATCTTTTGCTACGACTTCGCCGACGCCAGCCTTATACACGTTGGAACCGCGCTGTACCGTAACTGTTTTAGGGCTTATTGCCAATACTTTATATCCGTTGATTACATCTCCGGATCTGACAAGATAATCAGAACCTTCAATATTCAGAATTGCTGACGGATTATATTTATCAAACATTATACCCGATATTTTAGTTGTAACAATTTTTGCCGCATCGCTATCGGTTTCCGAACCCATAGGCGGTTCTACAAGATCCAGCTTCGGCAAATCTACAACTTTTGGAACAATTTTTTCTTCCAAAACTGACGTATCGTTCACCGGAACAAACGGATTTGCCCTGCCGACAGCTTCAAGCGCCACTGCAACCATTTTATCTTCGCTGCCTTCTTCTATATCAACCACATCACCAACAGCACCGGGAGTTCCATTTTCTTCCTGTAAGTCATTCCCATTCTGCAGCTCGTCCGGCGCCATGCCTGCAGATTCAGGCTGCAATGCGCCTAAGTCCGGAGCAGTATTATCCACCGCGCCGTTATTATTGCAGCCACTGGTAACTACCAGCACCAGAAAAAATAACATTGCGATACACAATGCCGGTATTTTCCTATGTATTAATAATATCTTTTTATTAATCATACCTGTATTCTGTTCCACTCTCTCTACATTATTAATTTTATAGCTACATACAAATTATATAAAAATATACATCTAAGCGTATCAATTATTTAATGTATTTAATTTCACTTTTTATATATTTTTACACTAATATGTTATTTTAAATTTTATCATACATACTTATAAAAGGCAAAAACCATTGTTTTGTTAAGTTATTTTAAGCCTTTATTGAAAGTTATTTGTTATTGCGTGAATATATTCAAGTATTTCGGCAAAATAATTTAAATCAGCATTACCGTTTAAGACGAAATCGGATTCATTCCGGAACGGCCTTACATACTTTTCACCTGCCTGCATTATGTAATCCCAATGTTTAAGCGCATTTTCAAGACTTTGATTTCTCTCATTTTTTGCTCTTGAGATAAATCTGTCTTTACGGATGCTGTTATCAGTTTCCACATAGATTTTAATATCAAATAAATCCTTAACCTGCTCATACATTGTGGCGATGCCTTCAACAACAATTATTTTCTGAGACACAATCTCGCGGGCATGCGGAACCGAAACCCCTGTTCCGTTTGGCAGATACATAGGTATCAAAACATTCTCGCCTTCCGAAAGCAGCTTCAAATCCTGTTCTAATATATCAAGCTGAAAACTTGTCGGGGCATCTACATCATAACCATTGTCTCTAAGGTTGTCAAAAGTCCCGTATTTCTTTATCAGTTCAGAGATATCGTTAAAATAATTATCCGTACTAAGAATAGAAACCGGCATATTAAACTGTTCTATGATTTTTTTTATCTCTTTACAGATTGTAGATTTTCCGCAGGCTGATTCTCCGGTTATACCAATGAGAAGCCTTTTATGAGGATTATTTATTAAACGTTTTGAAAAATGCGATATAAAATTCGGATTCACATTCAAAAATATCGGGTTATCACATTTTTTATCAAAAGCAAGTATCTGACGAAACTTTGTCTGGAGATAAAACACAAGCAATTCCCTTCCTGTTCTGGAATTAAAATCTGGCTTGAGTATTTTATCATTGGAATTTAATTCTTTATCAATTAATAATTTCATAATGTCCTTTTTGACTTTATAAAAATAAAGTATGTTTAAAATAATACACGAAGAAAAAAAAAATTGCTAGTCAAAACGGAAAAATAAATAAATGTTACAAAAAACGCACCTCCGAAGAAGTGCGTTTTCTTAATTTATTATGGAACTGAAAAGTTATACTTAAATCGTCATTGCTTGCTGTAACTGATAAGCATACACCATTACGATTCCGCATAGCTTGAAAATTTTGATTTCGCCTACCGTCTCAATCGAATTTTCTACGCTTCCGGAATGACGATGTTAACATCGCATCCGGACTGGTTTCAGTTCACTAGAAGCACAAACCAGCTTCACGGGCAGCGTCGGCAAGAGCCTGAACACGTCCGTGATAGAGGAAGCCGCCTCTGTCAAACACTACACATTCAATACCTGCTTTTTTAGCTTTTTCTGCAATTGCTGCACCTACAACCTTTGCAGCTTCAATATTTCCGCCGTGAGGCAATTTTTCTTTCAAATCTTTGTCTACTGAAGATGCCGAAGCTATAGTTACATGATTTTCATCATCAATTAACTGCGCATAAATATGTTTTGTTGATCTGAAAACAGCTAATCTCGGGAATTCTTTTGTTCCTGAAATTTTTACTCTGATTGTCTGGTGTCTTTTTTGAACCTGTGGTTTTCTTGCTTTTCTTTTAATCATTTTATTTTCTCCTTTTACCCAAACCTTCTTGATAACCACTACCAAGGGTTCATGCGGGCTATGCTTTTGTATCTAATACGAGTTCTACTTTTGATTTATCTACATACTGCTGACCCAGATTTTTATCCAGCTTATCAAAGATATCGCATAATATATAAGGGTTATCAACTGCTGTAGAAATTCTAATACCTTTATCAGCTAATTTTTTGTCAGTTTTTTGAATATTAAATCTATCTTTCATTGAGATCTCTATAATGTCTAAATTAGAATTGTAGGTCTTATCCGTATAGTCTTTAATATATTTATATTTTTCTTCAATATCCTGATTACTTGTTCCGTAAGGGAACCGCACATCATAGATACCTGAAAAAGAAACTTTCATAAAATCAGCCTCTAAAAGTTAAGTTTACTTTTTGCCTGCTTTACCGGCTTTACGTCTGATGTGTTCACCTTCATATCTTACGCCTTTTCCTTTATAAACTTCAGGCGGACGTTTAGATCTGATGAAAGCCGCTACATCGCCGACGGTTTGTTTGTTAGAACCTTTTACCGTAATTTTGGTGTTAGCTTCAACCGTAATCGTGATACCTTCCGGCGGTTCAACGATTACAGGGTGAGAGTAACCGAGTGAAAGGTTAAGGTTTTTGCCTTCCATATTAGCACGGTAACCAACGCCTTGAATTTCCAATTTCTTTTCAAAAGCGTGTTTTACACCGTGAACAGCATTTGCTATCAATGTTCTTGACAAACCGTGTAAAGAACGAGCCTGTCTTGAATCATCAACACGGGTTACAATAATATGGTTGTCTTCAACCTTAACGTTAATTTCAGGTCTTACAGCGACAACTTCTGTGCCGTTCGGCCCTTTAACGGTAATTTGATGGTCTTCAACTTTGACTTCCACACCCTGTGGAATTTCGATAGGTAATTTACCAATACGTGACATATTAATTTCTCCTTTTATGGTATTAACTAACATCGCCGGGAATATATCTTTATTCTTTCGATTAAGCCGGAGCCTCAAACTAAAGCCTTAACTCTAAATTTTTGCCCCACCCGGCCGGGTCTTTCTACCAATTACACCCGAAATTATTCTATATAAAAATATTTAAAATG
>CALUTK010000024.1 GCA_944323675.1 Candidatus Gastranaerophilales bacterium
GAAAATTAATACTACTGTTCCTCTATAAAAGTAAAATTTTGTCAGATTTGTAAATCTGAACAACATTTGAAAATACCTTTCATCTGCAGAAACCTCACGTCTAAAAAAACAGAATTGCTTAGTTATCGCCGGCTATAATGTATTCGCCCCCGCCCATTATGAAGAGCACAGGCTTCTCAATATCCGCCCACTCACTTAATTTCACTAAACGCCTTGAAGTCTCCCATTAGTGCTATTCATCATCAAGGCTCAACACTGCCATAAAAGCTTCCTGCGGGACTTCTACACGGCCGACAGATTTCATACGTTTTTTACCTTTTTTCTGTTTTTCAAGCAGTTTGCGCTTACGGCTGATGTCGCCGCCGTAACATTTATCAAGAACATTTTTACGCATGGCTTTTATGTTTGTTCTGGCAATTACCCTACCGCCGATTGCCGCCTGTATCGGTACTTCAAACAATTGGCGCGGAATTATATCTTTTAGTTTGGTAGTTAACTTCTGTCCGATATAAAAAGCGCTGTCCTCATGGCAAATGACAGAAAGCGCATCCACAATTTCACCCGCAAGCATAATATCAAGTTTAACCAGCTTTGAACGCTTGTAATCGCAGAATTCATAATCCATACTTGCATAACCTTTTGAGCGGGATTTCAACTGGTCGTAAAAATCTGTGATAACTTCACTCAAAGGAATTTCGTATTCAAGACTAGCGCGGATTTTATCAAGGTAAGTCATATTTTTAAAGATACCGCGTTTTGTCTGCGCCAGATCCATCAATGTTCCGACGTAGTCATTCGGCGTAATTATCTGAACTTTTACATAAGGTTCTTCTATATAATCCCGATATTGTGCGGCAGGAAGGTTTGCAGGGTTATCAATTTCAACCATTTCACCATTTGTTTTATAAACCTTATAAACAACTGAAGGTGCCGTTGTGACTAAATCAAGGTTATATTCACGCTCGAGCCTTTCCTGTGCGATTTCCATATGGAGCATTCCTAAAAAGCCGCAGCGAAAGCCAAATCCGAGTGCGCTTGAGGTCTCTGGTTCAAAAGTAATACTGCTGTCATTTAATTTTAATTTTTCAAGAGCTTCTTTTAAATCATGATAGTCATCGTTATCAACCGGATACATACCGGAAAACACCATAGGAAGAGCCTCTTTATAACCCGGAAGCGGTTCTTTTGCTGAATTTTCAACTGTTGTAATCGTGTCGCCGACAAACCTTGTTAATTCTTTAATTGAACCTGCGAAATACCCGACATCCCCGCAGGATAATTCCTCAACAGGCACCCGCATAGGCGTCTGGTAGCCTAATTCCACCACTTCGTATTCCTTCCCAGATGCCATAAATTTAACCTTATCGCCGAGTTTCATTTTACCGTCGACAATTCTAAAAAAGCACAGGGTGCCTAAATATTGGTCATATGCACTATCAAAAACAAGTGCACGGAGAGGTTTATCCGTTGTATCTTCAGGCGGAGGAATTAAATCCACAACAGCTTCTAAAACTTCTTCAATCCCGATTCCTGCCTTAGCGCTCACAGGAATTGCAAGAGATGCGTCAATTCCTAAAACTTCTTCAATTTCAGCGCGGACTCTTTCCACATCCGCGGACGGGAGGTCAATTTTATTTATTACAGGTATGATTTCAAGATTCTGCTCTGCTGCAAGATAAACATTTGCAAGCGTCTGTGCCTCAACCCCCTGAGTAGCATCAACTATTAAAAGAGCGCCTTCACACGCTGCAAGAGAACGAGAAACTTCATATGAAAAATCCACATGCCCCGGGGTATCTATAAGATTAAGAACATAATCCTTGCCGCTTTTGGATTTATAATTCATTCTCGCAGCATTCAGCTTAATTGTAATCCCGCGTTCGCGCTCAATATCCATGGAGTCCATTATCTGATTCTGCATATCACGCTGGGCAACTGTTCCGGTAAATTCCAGCAATCTGTCGGCAAGTGTAGATTTTCCGTGGTCAATGTGTGCTATTATACAAAAATTTCTTACATTCTCTTTATACTTCATAATTTTTATTATAAGCAGAAAAACACCTGACATCAAGGGGTATAGTAAAATCAGGATATAAACTTAAGTAATATTTATTAATAATAGTTCCGTTTTTATTATTTTTGTATATAATTGTATTGTTGGATTTAAGCATGGAAAAATTTATGTATAACAAAACTCACATTTTTTTAGAAAAATTTTTTATTCTTCAAAATATGTACTTTGAAGAACAAAACTACTTAGAAATATTAAAAGGGTATTGCGAAAACAAACTTGAAAGCTCGGACGACTTAAGCAAAATTTATCCGATATTAAGCACAATATATGAACTACATGTCAAAGCGGCGCGCGAATCTGATAAATTAGTTTCTGAGATTTAATTGTCCGGAAATAACTCTTTCAATTCCGGCAATGTCTTTTAGAATTTCTATTCCTGTAAAATTTTCACTCATAAGGCTTTTTACATCATCAGCCTGCCCAGCACCGAGTTCAAAGAGAAGGAATCCATCCGGTTTAAGAACAGCCGGAGCGTCTTTTATTATTTTTTTGTAAAACTCCAGTCCTTTATCATCTTTTGTAAAAAGTGCAATTTCAGGATCAAAAGTTACCTCTTTTTGAATACCGGCTTTCTCTTGAGGCGGAATGTACGGAGGATTCGAAATAACAATATCAAAGCTTTCTCCAGGTTTTACGTTTGAAAAAATATCGGATTTTCTAAAAATCGCTTTATTGAAAAGGTTCAGTCTGGAAGCATTATCTAAAGCTGTATTTAGAGCGTCAGTGGAAATATCCAGCCCGATAATCTGACAATCCGTATGTTTTGCAATCATACATGCAATACAGCCGCTTCCTGTTCCTACATCAAGCGCCATTTTAAAATTATTTTTATTTATAATTTCAACAGCCTTCCTCACAAGAAGTTCCGTCTCATCACGGGGAATTAAAACCGAAGGGTTAACGATAAATTTTTCTCCCATAAAATCCGCAAAACCTATTATGTGCTGTATCGGCTTACGCGTTCTTGCGCGAAGTTCGGCTTTTTCTTTTACAATGGCAAGTTTTTTCTCATCAAGTTTTTTACCCATGATAATATCTTTTACACCGTAATCCGCAAAGTGTTCTATGAGCATTTTTACTTCAATATTTGCTTCATTCGGTTCTATGCCGCTGGTGGTGAGGATTTTTACTATATCTTGAATTGTTGTCATTTTATAGCCCGATTTTCTGTGTAACTTTCAAGTGGTCAATCATCTCTAAAATTGAAATGATTTCGTTCAAGAATACTTCATAAGGTTTTGTATCAGTAACCGGAGTGCTGAGACTTCCGAGTTTAAAGAGATCTTTTCCTGTTGCAAGAGCAATCATAACTTTGCCGTCTTTGAATGAGCATTCAGCATGTTTTGCTCCGAATGCATTGGAAATTCTTTTAAATCTTTCCATAAAAGCAGGAGTAATAAGGAATCTTGCTTCTACTTGATCATTTGAATCTACAAAGAATTGTTTTTGAAATTCAGGATCTTCCAGTTTTACTTCCTCATAAGCTCTTCTTGCGCCAAATAAACCTTTTACCCTTATAATTGTATGACCGGTAAAGTTTTTACCGACGCCTATAGTGATTATAACTCCTTTAAAAGTTATATGTTTCTGACGCCCGCCCCTGGAGCCTCTTGTATAGTAATACATTTCGGATTCAGAAATTGCAATAGGCATGTTGTTATAAGTTCCGATAAAATTGTCGTCAGAATCTCTATACTCAAAACTTGAAAATAGTCGTGAAGTTACAATTTCCGAAGTATCTATAGCGTCCTGATTCGACCACTGAAAATTCCCGAACGCTTTCATTAAAACAGGCAAAATCCGCACTTTTAATTTATGTTCAAACCCTTTCTGCATCAATGGATAGATAAACAATCCCAAAAATATAAAAACACCGCTTACAAACAGAAAAATATCATTTGGAGTACTATTAAAAAAAAGAAATATAAAAACACCCAAAAGTAAGCTTATAACTGAAAAGGTAATTGCTTTTTTTCTAGTCGACAGCCTTTCTGCATCAAAAACTCTAAGTTTCGGCGCTACATCACTATGGTATATTTTTGTAAAATTTGATTTAAAATCTTTGATACTGTTAAATTCCATTATTCTTCCTCATAGGTTGCTACAGAAGGATGTGAGTATTCTGTCAAAATTCTATCTATTTCATCTCTTGCTTCAAGTTTTGATGATAAATTTTTCTTTTCCACATTGTACCTTTTGCAGAGTTTTTCGTAATAATAAATCTGTTTTTTGGTAGGAGGTTCTTTTCCCATCTTAACTTCCTGCAAAAATTTTCTCTTTTTCCTTTCAAACTCTTTGTTTGCCTGAATTATCGGTTCCTGAGTTTTTTTGTAGTCATAATATTTTTTACACTCATTCAGGTACAATCTTGTGTCTTTTAAAAAATTTTCATCATCAAGAAGTTCATTTAAAAATTCAAATCTTGAAGCATTAATTTCTAGATAGTAGCTTTCATCCTCAATAAAATTTTCCAGGATTTCATCAACAGACTTATCCTGATTTTTTTTAACAAGAGCCCTTAAAAAAGAACAGAGCGCGGCTTTTTGGTTCTTGGTAAAATCAAGATAAATTTGTTTTTTAACCTCATACATAATGCTTATATTTTAGCATATTTTTTCAATGTGTAAAGTTGTATTTGAGACTAAATAAAATGTTTTTGTTTTTTGAGTTCTTCAAGCTCATCCTGATACGGAGAAATGCTTCGGATTTTCTCAATAATCCCCGGAAGAACCTCGTTTACGTAATCAATTTCTTTTTCAGTTGTATATTTACTTAAGGAGAAACGAATGCTTCCGTGGATTGCCGTAAACGGGACATTCATTGCTCTTAATACATGACTCGGTTCAAGAGATCCTGACGTGCAGGCACTGCCGGAACTTGCGCAAATACCTAAATCACTCAGGTGAAGAAGTATTAATTCACCTTCAATATATTCAAACCCGATATTTGTAGTATTCGGAACTCTAGGTGCTGCGCCGGTATTAAGCCTTGCGTTATAAATATTTTTTAAAATTCCTGCTTCAAGTTTATCTCGCAGACGTTTAACCTCGGTCGCTTCATATTTCAAGAAATCCTGAGCAATTTCTGCAGCCTTGCCTAATCCTACAATATACGGAACATTTTCGGTTCCGGCACGTTTCCCTCGTTCCTGATGACCACCGATAATTAGCGGGGTAATTATGGTTTTGGAGTTGCAGTAAAGGGCACCGACACCTTTCGGCGCGTGGAATTTGTGTCCGGAAATTCCCATTAAATCAACGCCAAGCTCCTGAACATCAATTGGAATTTTTCCTGCAACCTGGACCGCATCAACAAAGAATTTTGTCTGCGGATTGCGTTTTTTGATAATTTCAGAAATCTTCTGTATCGGATTAATTACACCGGTTTCGTTATTGGCATACATAATTGACACAAGCGCTGTATCATAGTGAATCGCGTCTTCCAACTGTGCAAGATCAAGTTCACCGTTTGAATTTACACCGATATAATCAACCGCATATCCTTCTTTTTCAAGAGTTTGATATAAATTTAATACGCACGGGTGCTCAACTTTTGTCGTAATAATATGCTTTTTGTTTTTATTCATATTAAGAACACCGCGGATTGCCATATTAGCACTTTCAGAGCCGCAGGAGGTAAAAATAATTTCTTTTTCGTTTGCTGCGTTAAAGAAATCTTTTAATTTTCCGCGTGCCTCTTTTATAGCATGTGCGGGTTCTTTTGCGAATTCATACATGCTAGACGGGTTACCGTAATACTCTTTCATAAACGGGAGCATTGCTTCAAGAACCTTATCATCTATACGTGTAGTCGCGTTATTATCAAGATAAATTAATTTATTATCCATTATGCACCTACCTCTATAACCTCAATATCTTTACTTACAGCCTCCCTCAGAGAAGTTTCGACAAAAGCTTTCAGGGTAAGCGTTGAATTTTTACACCCCGAACACTTTCCGCGGAGTTTTACATAAACCTTGTTTCCGTCAATATCAACGAGAGTAATATCACCGCCGTCTTTTTGTAATTCAGGAGAGATTTGTTTTTCTATTATTGTATTTATTTTTAAGATTTTTTGAGCAGGCGACAGCCCTTCTGTTTTCTGACTTTCTTCTTTTTTATTGTAAGTATCAATAATATCTTGAATCAGTCCTCTGCATTTTCCGCAGGCACCGCCGGCTTTTGTGTAATTTGTAATTTCTTCAACTGTTTTAAGTCCGTTTTGTTTAATAGCATCCCAGATAACATTTTCAGTTACGCCAAAACATGTGCAAACAATCTTTTGTTTCTTTTCTTCATCTGCTCTGATATCTTCAAGATCCTGATAATCTTCATAACCCTGAAGTGCGTCTTCCAGGGCTTCATAACCCATAACCGAACAGTGCATTTTTTCAGGCGGCAACCCTTCCAACTGGTCTGCAATATCCTTATTGGTAATTTTTCGGACTTCGGATATCGGTTTTCCGATAATCATTTCAGTCAAAATACTTGAACTTGCAACAGCAGAACCGCAGCCGAATGTCTGGAATTTTGCATCTGTTACAATCCCGTTTTTTATTTTTAAATATATTTTCAACTGGTCGCCGCAGGCAAGAGAACCTGCAGAACCGACAGCGTCAGCATCATCTATTTTTCCGACATTACGCGGATTTCTGTAATGATCCATAACTTTTTCAGAGTAATCCCACATAATTTATTTCCTTTATATTATCTCTAACCGTAATTACATTTTATCTCAAACAGAATAAGTTGAGTAATACCTTAATTAATAATTAATAATTAATAATTAAATATTAACCAAGTCGCTTGTGGCAGGAATCAGAGAAAATCCGCCATTGTGGAAGCGTAGAAAAAACGGCTTGAAGTATCAGCTGCACATGTCATCCTGAACTTGTTTGACTACTTTTGCCGAAATCTTTGATTTCGTGCAAAATGTCTGGTTTTCCACAGGATCTTAAGGGAATCAGCCTTCTTCATATATGCGGAATCGCATTTTCGTTGGATGTGACGATTATGCGATCCCGGGTCAAAGCCCGGGATGACGTAATGACAAACATTTATTCTCACAATCAAACCGCGTTTTTACAAAATAAACACCCTTGATATTAACGTATTCAGTTGTTAGAATAAAACACATAAGAAGGAGAAAAAAATGGATATAAAATCAGTTATTATGGCTGCCGGAAAAGGCACCCGAATGAAATCAGAAACCCCGAAAGTTTTACACGAAATCTTTGGCAAACCGCTTTTAGGTTATATCTTAGACAATGTGAAAAATATTACAAACGAAAACTTTGTAATTGTCGGACACTGCGCCGAAAAGGTTAAAGATTACGTTGAAAAGAATTACGAAAACGCAAAAACTGTTCTGCAGTCTCCACAACTGGGAACGGGACATGCAGTTTCTATGGCGTGTCCAATGCTGAAAGATTTCAAAGGACTTGTACTTATCCTTAACGGAGATATCCCGCTGATTACTGAAGAAACTCTTAAAAAATTTATTGAATTTCATAAACAAAAAAATTCAGACCTAACCATTATGAGCGCAATTTTTGATGACCCGTCGGGGCTTGGAAGAATTATCAGAGAATCTGATAACTCTCTAAAATGCATTGTGGAAGAAAAAGACACAACGCCTGAGCAAAAGACTATAAAAGAGATTAACGCAGGCATTTATTGTTTAGACTGGGATAAAATCCGGCCTGCATTTTCACAGCTATCAAATAACAACGCGCAGGGCGAATATTATCTTACTGACATTATTGAATGGGGTAAGAAAAACGGTTTATCAGTTCATGCATATATTATGGAAAATAATGAAGAAAGTTTCGGAATAAATTCCCGTCTGCACCTTGCAGAAGCCACAAAAATTATGCAGAAAAGAATTAACGAAAAACATATGATAAACGGCGTCACAATAGTAGACCCTGAAACGACATACATAAGTGCGGATACTGAAATCGGACAGGACACTGTTATTTATCCGTCAACTTACATAGAAGGCAAAAATAAAATCGGTAAAAATTGCAAAATCGGGCCTTGCGCGCACCTGAGAGGCGGAGTTGAAATTGCAGATAACGTTAAAATCGGGAACTTTGTTGAAGTCAAAAAATCAAAAATAGGTTCAAACACAAACGCCGGTCATCTTTCATACATAGGGGACAGCGAGGTTGGCGCTCACGTAAATATAGGTGCAGGAACAATCACCGCAAACTATAATCCGCTAACAAAAGAAAAATCAAAAACTATATTAAAAGACAATGTAAAAGTGGGTTCAAATACAGTTCTTGTTGCACCTGTTACTGTTGATGAAGGCGCCAACATCGGAGCATTGAGCGTAATTACAAAAAACGTTTCAGCCTGGGCGCTTGCACTGACGCGCTCACCTATGCGTATTATTCACGACTGGGTCAAAAATCAATTAAAATAAAAGTTATTAAGATGCTCAGCAGTCAAGCGTCAGGACAAAAAGTTTTTTACTGCAAGCTAAATAAAACAAAATAAAAAATATAACATCCACAAAAAGCCGCTTTTAAATGTTAATTAAAAGCGGCTTAGTAGTGTTAAAGATTACTTGTGTAGGTTTCCTTCATTGAATTTGCCCTGCGTAAATTCATGTATAGGATTTTATTTGCAGTTGATTTATTCAGGTTAACGAATTTCACACCGGCAACACCGTTATCAGCAACTCTGACAACCTCAACCTCAACATCAATTACCATATCTTCGTATATAATTTTTACTTTCTTATGGTCACCGACTTTCAGATTGTTTGAATTATCAATCAATGCGCCTGTTTTTGAAATATCATAAATAGGGACATCTGCTGAAATATTCTGATCTTTTGTCGGGAATCTCATAGATACACGTTTTGTTGCTTTATAGGTCGCTTTATCTATATCCTTGAAATCAGGTTGGGTAGTATTATATTGAATTTTGTCATCCTTATACGTCAATCTGACAAAGCTGTTTTCATTCCCGAACAGGTTAACAACCTCATACGGATTATAGTTTACAATCGGAGATTTCGTTTTTAGGATTACAAGGTTACCCATATCCAGTGCGAATGAGCCTGTTTTTTGAGTATACAACTGAACCGTTGAATCAATAAGTCTGCGGAAATCATTATCAACAACAGCCAGCCATCTGTAATCGTAATCACCGCCGTAATTACCTTCGCCGCCGCGGTTTCCGTTTCTGAATTCAGCGTAGTTGTTGATTATGCCGTCTCTAATGCTTAAATTCAAATCTTTTGTATCAACGTAAGCATCGTTTGCATAAATTTTATTTATATTCATACCTCTGTTGTAGCCTGTATCCGCAGTACCCGATGCAGTATTAACAGAAATTGCAACATCGTCGGCAAGATATGCGTTTCCGCCCGAAACCTGGAATTTATTGTTGAAAATTTCAATTGTTTCGTATTTTTCTTTTGAGGTATACGTTCTTGTCGAAGTATCGCCGTTGTTAACCTCAGATACAAAGTCTTTATTAACCCCTTCTATATCAAAGGAGAGCTTAGCTCCGTCGCCGACCGTATTGAAACCGGTTGCATAATGGGTTTCCCCGTTGAGTTCATAGGAACCGTTTTCCTTCGGGTCAAAACCGTCCGGATGATGAACTGTACTTACATTTGATTCAGCAGCATCGTAAGCATTAGCGTAGATATTATCTGCCATCAGAGAAACATCAGCTTTCTGGAAGGTTTGCCCGAGAATATCTTCATAAGCTCCCTGACCGTTATTTGCACCTCTTACATAAGCATTGTAGATTCTAAGAGTAGAATTTGCATCTTCTCCGCCATTCAAATCAAGAACTTCAATAGCCACTGTCTGAGGGACTACACTATCTTCACCCGTTCCGAGTTTTATTAAATCGTGCGGATAGAGAAGGTCATCAAACGGATCTTCAAAGCTTGATGTTTTACCGATGTTGTATATAGTTAAATCTTTAGCCTTACTTAATAAGTGCAGATGGTTACCTGACGTAATCTCATTGATTGTAGCCTCAGAACCGAGAGTAAAATCAATTGAACCTCGTTTTGAAATTAACTGCCAGATATTTGTAGGGTTATCTGATTTAACATTTTCAAGTTTTATATCGTTTTCAGCTTCAAAACTTACCCAGGAATCAGGGTTAACATCTGTTCTCTGGCTATATGTAAGCTCTTAGGTAAGTTTGTAAAAGGGGTTGCGTTTGTTGATCACGCAATGGTTTTCCCGTTTAAAGGGGATGGGCCGGGAGCTCCCGGATACGACGCCAATGACGTTTTATTAAGTATCGGTTTAGGTTTAAGAGTTACACTGCCTAAAGATTTAACAGCAAGACTATACTGGGGCTTCCCTATGATTAGAAATAATCACGAAACAACCCAGCAAGCCGGAAGATTCCACTTTGATATAGTTCTGACACCTGATTATGACGCACTGGTAAAACTCAGACACCCGAAAGAACCTAAACAAGAAAAACAGAAAAAAGAATTGAAAAAAATCCAAAACTTGTAAGTATAATCTAATGTCGTCGATTTTAGCAGGCTCACACTGCCGTACTGAAGTTGTGGGGCAAGTATGCCCAACCGACATTTTTATTGGATATACCACATTAGGGATAAAAATAAAAAATAAATGAAATTACAACAAGCAAAAAGGAGATAAATATTTATCTCCTTTTTGTTATAAACCTTACGCGCGGAGGGATTCGAACCCCCGACCTTTTGGTTCGTAGCCAAACGCTCTATCCAACTGAGCTACGCACGCTTACGGTCTTATTTAATCTTTTGCGGTTTCAGTTGGATAGAGCTTATTATTTAAACTCCGTAAGTTCTCCGAACTTACTATGGCCAACTGAGCTGCGCACGCTTACGGTCTTATTTAATCTTTTGCGGTTTCAGTTGGATAGAGCTTATTATTTAAACTCCGTAAGTTCTCCGAACTTACTATGGCCAACTGAGCTGCGCACGCTTTTAATTTAACTTTTTATATTAAAAAGCTGCGGACACCCGCAACTTTTATATTAGCAAAAAAATATTTATTTTCAAGTAGTAGACTTAGAAAAAATCCAAACCGTTTTTAGTTATTTATACAAGCCCTTCTTTTAATGCTTTGACAGCCGCCTGAGTTCTGTCATCCACGACAAGTTTTTGTATTATATTACAAACATGTGCCTTTGCCGTGTGTTCGGAAATAGTTAATTCCTGTGCGATTTCATTATTAGATTTTCCGTCCACAACGAGCTTTAAAACTTCGTACTCGCGCTGGGTCAGATTTGCATGCTGTTCTTTGAACATAGCGCGTGACATCTGCCGCGGAGGAATCACACCGCAATTTTTCTCTCTCAATATCGGAACCGCCTGCGGATCAAGCCACATAGCACCGTCCTTTACCGTTCGGACTATCATCTTTAAGATTTCTATATTGATATCCTTCATAACATAAGCACACGCTCCGGCATGGAGGGCATCCATAACCTCCTGTTCCGAAAGGTGAGAGGTTAATATTATAATTTTCGCACTGGATGAATTTTCAATGATTTTTTTTGTTGCATCAATTCCGCTCATATCAGGAAGCCCGATATCCATCAAAACTACATCAGGATGGGATATTTTATAATTTTCGACTGCCTCTTTTCCGCTCTGGGCTTCTGAAATCACATCCAGTTCTTTATGCTCCTCAAATAAAGATTTTAATCCTACACGCATTAGTTTATGATCTTCTACAAGCAGTACTCTGATAGGTGTTATTGTCATAGGAATCCCCCTCTTTAAATTTTTCTATTATATTTATAATCTGTTGCGTTTTTCTTTTAATCGACCGAAAAAATTTTTTCTCCGGCAATATTAACCATATATATTTAAGAAATATGATTTGTATTAAAATCAAAAACTTAATAAAAAATTTATCTTACAGGGTAGAAAAAAATAAAATTTTGCGTTATTATAAATGATTGATAGGGATAAGTGAATGTGAGGCGTAGATTATGAAATACTCCAGATATTCAACAATAGTCATAGGAAGCGGCATTGCAGGTTTGTATGCGGCATTAAAGCTTGAACAGCAGGCAAATCTTCCTGACGGAATTATGGTTTTGACCAAATCAACCTTTGGCGAGAGTAATTCTAAATATGCGCAGGGCGGAATGGTCGCTGTGTTGAAAGAAAACAAATGCGACTCTACAGAATCCCACATTACCGATACTATAAAAGCCGGCGCAGGTCTAAATGACTTTAATGCCGTAAAATTTATTTCTGAAAATTCGGATAAAGTTGTAAAAGATTTGTTGAATTTCGGCGTTGAATTTGACAGAGATGAAAATAATAATTTTTGTTTTACCAGAGAAGCCGCACACAGTGTGAGAAGGATTCTCCATTCAGGCGGGGATGCAACCGGCAGAATGATTGAACTTGCTCTTTGTAAAAGTGTTCAAAGTAACACTAATATAGATATTTACGAGAACGGACTTGCTGTTGAACTTCTGGTAAACGCTAATTCAGAATGCAAAGGAGTTCTTGTGTATAACTGTATTACAGGAGAATACGAAACAATATATTCACCTGCAGTAATCCTTGCAACAGGCGGTATAGGACAGTTATACAAATATACAACAAACCCGGAAGGGGCAACCGGCGACGGGCTGGCTATTGCATATAATGCCGGTGCGGTTATGCAGGATATGGAATTTGTGCAGTTTCATCCGACAGCCTTAGCTTTTGACGACGACGTAAACAGGTTCCTTATCTCAGAAGCAGTCCGCGGAGAAGGCGCAAAACTCGTTGATGCTGACGGTATTGAATTTATGCAAAAATATGACGAAAGAAAAGAACTTGCCCCGCGGGATATTGTAACACGCGGAATTTTTCACGAAATGAAAGAAAAACATCTGGATAATGTCTATCTGAATGCAAGCTGTATTGATAAAAAGACTCTTGCCGAACGATTCCCGACTATTTCTAAAAAATGTCTTGAAAAAGGAATTGATATTTCACGTGATTTTATTCCGGTGGCGCCTGCCGCACACTATTTTATGGGCGGGATTAAGACTGATATTCAAGGGGAAACCTCTATTAAAGGTCTTTTTGCAATAGGGGAAGTTTCTTCTACCGGTCTGCATGGCGCAAACAGACTCGCAAGCAATTCCTTACTCGAATGCGTTGTCTGTGCATATGAAGTTTCTGAATTTTTGAAAGATAAAAATCTTTCTTCCCCTAAACAAATTGACAGCGAAATTAAATCAATTATAGACAAATATTCGGAAGATACAGACTTTGAGCCTATTGATACAGAGGATATAAAAACTGAATTGAAAGAAATTATGTGGAAGCTTGTTGGAATTGTAAGAAGCGAAAAATCACTGACAATAGCAGTTGAAAAGTTGAATGAGCTTCAGGAAAAATTCAGCAGAAAAGATAAATGTCTGAATAAATCCGAATATGAATTAAAGAATATGCTGACAGTTGCAAAATTAATTGCCGTATCTGCTCTTCGCCGTAAAGAATCCCGCGGGGCGCATTACAGATTGGATTATTTAAATACGTATGAAGATTGTGTCCACAGTCTTTTGAATAAAAAAGAAGGAGAACTGGATTTTGTTAAGTAAATTTTATATAGAAGACCATGTAAAAAAGGCACTCGCGGAAGATATAGGCTTCGGCGATATTACAACAGAAAATCTTGCAGAAGATGATGACATTCTATCGGGTGCACTGAATACAAGAAGCAACGGGATTTTATGTGGCAGTGAGGTATTTGAAACAGTCTTTAAGATTCTTTCCCCTGATGTAGAAGTAAAATTTTACTTTAAAGACGGCGACAGAATTGAAAAAGGAGATAAAATTGCTGACATATCAGGCCCGGCCAAATATGTTCTTATGGGGGAGAGGGTTGCCTTGAATTATGTACAGAGAATGAGCGGCATTGCAACCGAAACCCGCAAATACAAAGATGCCATCAGCAAACAGAAGGTACAAATTGTCGACACAAGAAAAACCACCCCGAATTTTAGACCATTTGAAAAATATGCAGTTTTTACAGGCGGCGGGCACATGCACAGATTTAATCTCTCTGATTGTGCAATGATAAAAGATAACCATATTCGTCTTGCCGGTTCAATTACTAATGCGGTCAATAAATTACGCGGCAAAATATCTTTCACTCATAAGATAGAGGTGGAATGCGATACATTTGAACAGGTAAAAGAAGCAGTTGCCGCCGGTGCTGATATAATAATGCTTGATAATATGGATATTCAAACAATGAGAAAGGCGTGCGAATATATTAATCACCGCGCAATCGTTGAAGCAAGCGGGAACGTAAATCTTACGACTGTAAATTCAATAGCAGCCTGCGGAGTTGATATAATATCCTCAAGCGCAATTGTTGCAAAAGCTCCGACTCTCGATTTAGCACTGGATATCTAGGCAATATATAAAAGATTTATATAGTGTTAATAATACACTAATTGTTAAGAAGATGAAAATCCTGTGTTTCATCTTCTTTTCATATTTTCAGCCTATTTTATAAAAAAAATTGTAAACTTTCTTAAAAAGTATGGCAAAAAAATTTTTCCTTTGATTTAAAATAAATGTACAAGACATTAACTGAATGGTGGGACATGAAAATTAATGCAATAAAATACGATACAACCCTTAAACAGGGTTCCTCTGCGGTCTTTAAAGACCCGCATAACTTCAAGGAGAAAGAGCGTGCGGGTTTGTATGGCAAAAGTGAAAAAGAGGATAAAAATAAATTTAGCGGCAACTTTACGGGTAAGAGTGAGGTTGCCGCTAGTGTTATAAAAAAAACAGTAGGCGACAGAATTTTTGCCAGCAAATCTTATAACTGGCTGACAGGTTTTGCTGAAGATCACAATATTGCGGCAAGCGCATTCATTGCTTTGATACTTGCAGGGATATTGAGACCGGCGACAATTATGGCGCTTCCGGGTAAGAAAGATAAAGAAGATAAGATTTACGCCTCGGGTCACTCAATGGCATCCGGTCTTATCGGCTTTGTTGCTTCTACAATAGTTACAAGCCCTTGGGATCAAGGTGTTAAAAATATAATGGATGATTATAAAACTCATTATGACAAAGTGATTGAAAATATTAAAGCAGGTGTGGATGCCAATAAAGACGTGCCTCCTTTAAAACATAAATTTAAACTTCTTGATAAAAAATACGGAAGAATTGTTGAACTGGAAAAAATGGTTGCGGATAAAGCAGCAAAGATTGAAAAGAAAGCTATCAGAGCTCAAATAGATGCAATGCAGCTTTCAATGAAAAATATTACGGAATGGGTAATTGCAATTCCTCGTTCTATATTGACAATTGCTTTAATCCCTCCGATTTTGAAATACGTATTCGGACTTGAAAAGAAAAAATCAGAACCGAAACCTCAGCAGACAGAATCACAGTCTGTTAGTCAAGAACAAAATGTAAAAAAGAGTCATTTAGGAATGGAAAATTTTATACACAAATCAAACGCAGATGTGAAAGGAGGAGCTAACTAATGAAAGTTTCATTTAACAATTATACTCCTCAATACAATGCTAACAATTACAATAATTCAGGAAAAAATAACTTTTCTGCAAAATATACTCCGGCGTTTTCAGGTGGTGCAGATAAGGTTGCAGAATCTGTAGTAAAAGAGTCAAAGTTTTTCAAAAGAATTGCTCAAAAATTTGAAAATGCATATGACAGTATTGGTGACTGGATGGGTAAAAAAGTAATCCCGAAAGTTTTTGATAATGAAATTACCGATAAATTTACCAATAAAGTAAAAGAAAGTGACATGTTATTCAACCACTTTTTAGCAGTCGGTTCAGCAATAACATCAGGCATGTATATGTATAAAACTTTAACCAATGACAAAATGGATAAAGACAGAAAACAAACACTTGCAGTGAATCAGTTTCTGACATTTGTTCTTTCAACTGCCGGTGCATATTTGATAGATTCATCACTTTCTAACTGGTGGCAGAAACAAACTGTAAGGTACGCATCAGGTCAATGTAATGATGAAAACTTTACACTTTTGAAAGAATTCAATAAAGAAGTTGCCGCCGCAAAAGCTGAGAACGCCAAAATTAAACAGGCAAATGATGCATTAAAGGCTGCGGCTAAAAAAGAAGGCAGAAAATTATTAAAAGAAGAATTGCAGGATTATAAAAAAGTCAAAGCTGAGAAATTCTTGAAGAAACGTCTGGGGAACTACCTAGGAACACCAGAAGACGTGAAAAATCTGACAAGAAAAATCAGCGGTATGGGTAAATTAAAAACAATGCTCGTATTCGGGCTTGTATACAGATACTTAGTACCGGTTGCGGTTACGAAACCTGCAAACATCCTTTGCGAAAAATATCTCGCTCACAAAAAAGAAAAAGAAGCTAATAAAGCTCAAGGTTAATAAAAAAACACTCCTCCTTGAGGAGATTGTTAACATTTCATTGGTGCAAATTTTATCATTTTTTGTCCTCCCCTTGCGGGAGGACCGAAATCTTTGATTTCGAGGAGGGGTTATCAATGAAAAGTTAACAAATTCCCTATTGAGGGGCGTTTTTTATTCAAAAGATTAAAAAAAAGACCTGTTGTATTTATTTTCTCAACACGCTTCCGCGCACGCTCTCGCTATCGTTTCGAAAACAAACACAACAGGTCTGTGCTGGTAACATATTTGTATAATAAAAATTTTTCAGAATTCATATTTTATCAGCCTGAAACTTGCTAAAAAAAAAGGTTTGTAGTATATTTTAAGCAGGGGTAATAAGTGGAAGAAAGTAAATTGGATTTAGAAGCGATAGCACAAAAATGCAATTTGTTTGAAGGAGACACGGAAGAAGTCATCCGTAATATTAACGCCCTCGACGAAACATACGAACGCGACAATCTGGTTTTGATATACAATTATTTTTTAACCATATGCAAAAATCCGGATGTCTTAATGACCGTTATTCGCTGCTGTGACAGATTCAGAGATAAATCCTCCGTCAGTCCGTTACTGGATATTCTTTTGCAGAAAAACGAGGACATTGGAATTAATAAAGAAAAATTGATTAACGTAAGAGTTTTATGCGCTAAAGCTATTGCAAATATTAAAGATACCTCTGCAGTCACTCCGCTTTTATACAGTCTGAATAATAAGTATGAAAATTACAAAGTACGTTTTGCATGCGCGGATGCACTCGGAAGAATCGGCGATAAATATGCAGTAGCGCCTTTGATTGATGTTGTAAAGGACGAAAATGAAAAATCTGTTTATTTGAGAGAATCAGCAGCCTCCGCACTCGGAATGCTCGGCGATAGCAGAGCCGTAGAACCTTTAGTTAGTATTCTTGAGACGAAACAGGGGATTATTGATAAATTTACATTCTTAAAAGAACGTGTTATTGAGGCGCTCGGGAAAATGAAGCTTGAACAAAACCAGCGGGTATTTAATGCACTTAAATCCTCATTAATGGATGAATCTCCGCAGATAAGAATTAATGCAATTGAAGCTTTGATGGAAAGCGATTTTGAAGACGCTTACGATGCTATTAAAGGGTGCCTTGCAGATGAGGACGATGAAGTAAAGAAAAATGCTCTGATTGCTTTATACAATCTGGTTGGCCGAAAAATTTTGGATGAGGTTATAAAAGAACCGTCATATAGCGATGTTTTGAAAGTTGAAGCTGTGTCTATAATAGATGAATATGAAATAGACGAAAATGATGAAATGGCGCGCAGAATACGCAGGGAGTTAGATGGTTAAAAACGCGGTAATACTTTTATCAGGCGGGCTGGATTCTGTTGTGAGCCTGGGACTTTTAAGGAAAGATTACGGGAATATGATTGCATTGACTTTTGACTACGGACAAAAAGCTTGTCAGTCAGAAATTGAGGCGTCAAAAATGATTTGTGAGTATTATAAAATTCATCACAAGGTAATTACGCTTGATTGGCTTAAATGTATTACAAATACCGCACTCGTTTCTAAAAAATCTGTTCCGACAGATATCGTGGATTACAAAGAATCAATGAAAGCTGTATGGGTTCCGAATAGAAACGGTCTATTTTTGAATATCGCAGCGTGTTTTGCGGATTCGGAAGGATATGATGATATAATTATCGGCGCAAATAAAGAGGAAGGCGAAACTTTTTCTGATAACACTATAGAATTTATAAATCGTGTGAATGCGGAATTTGAATTTTCCACCCTTAAAAGACCTTGTGTTGTTGCACCGTTGATAAACTATACCAAGAATGATATAGTAAAAAAAGCACTGGAAAATAGGATTCCGCTGGAATTTGTCAAAAGCTGCTATCTTGGCGGCAGTAAAAACTGCGGGGAATGCGAATCCTGCAAAAGACTTAAATCAGCACTTCTCTATAACGGAGCCGGTGAGTACATAAAAAAATTATTTTAGGGATAAATCAATTATGAAAACGCAACTTTTAAATCAGGAAATAAAATATGAAGGCTGGCAGTTAAGCCCCCACTGGATATATAAAAATTTTAAAATTCAAGGAGATGCGGCAGTTGCTTTTAAAGGCGAATGCGAAGTTAAACTTACAGAAATGGTCGATATTGAAGACGTTATAAATAACGAACCAATTTACAGCAAATCAATGTTGAGTTTCATATCGGAACAGTTTAATGTAGGGATTGTGGAAGGAGTTTTCAGACAGAGGCTTTTGATTTGTACAATAAAAGAGGCGCTTGAACGCCGCGGAATTCATCCTGTCAGAAGCGGGGACGATTTATTTGTTGAGGGGAAAAAATTGACAGTCTCCATTGCAACTAAATCTCTTACTTCAATTCTTATCCATACCGGAATAAATATTGATTCAACAGGGGCACCGGTGAAAGCCTGCGGATTATCTAATGACTTAGGTATAACTGATATTGATGAATTCGCGCAGGAAATTTTGAAAAATTATTCAGAAGAAATTGATGATATAATAATGGCAAGTACAAAGGTTAGAGGAGTATAATTTATGATTCATGAAGATGAACCTATACAGCATGCCCATATAAGCTATAAAGATTACAAAAAAATAGTAAACCGGAACCCCCGTCAGGGATTTATAATGTTTATATCAGTATTCTGTGTATTACTGATTGTATTTCTCGGCCTGGCAAAAGTGATGTCGCCTGATGTGGAAATAAACCTCGGAGACGATACTCTTCAAACATCAGAGGAATATGTAAAACAGGGTGAAGTGGATGAAAGACTAAAAGAAATACATATGGAAGATAATTCGGAAGCAGTAGGCGGCGACGGTTTATCTATTGTTGACGGAGGGAAAGTTGTCATTCCTAAGCACAGCAGTTCTTCTCAGGAGACATATAAGCCGTATCAACAGGAAGAACCTGTATATGAGACAGAAACTCCTCAAACATCGCAGCAAACAGAAGAGGCTGTTGAACTTCAGCCTGCAAAAGAAACTGAAAGTACAGTGTCAAAACCTGCAGCTCCGGTTCCTCATTATGCAGGAATTAAAGTTGTTGTGGGTTCATATTCCACAATAGAACAGGCTCAGGTTGCAAAAGGAATTTTGACGGATGCAGGACTCGGGCTTTCTCCCTTCATAAGACGAATAGGAAATGAATACACCCTTCAGGTCGGTTCATTTAATACAAAAGAAAAAGCAATGGATGCGGCAAGAGCATTGTTAGAAAAAAATTATCCTGCAAGAGTGCTCATAGAGCAATAACGGTATAAATTGGAATTTACAAATATGTCATCCTGAACTGGCTGCAAAATCAGTTGAGCCGAATGGCGAAACGTGATTTTATGTCTCTGCCTGATGTTTCAGGGGCTCATATTTGTAAGACGCAGAAATAAGTTCAGCATGACATATTTATGCATATTGCATAAACGGTAAGATAAATCCAGGAATAACGGGTTTGCATGAGAATAATCTTTGTGTTATTCTGATTTTACGATAAGGAGAAGCTATGGAAAGTTTAAGAGATAAATACGAAGTTGTTATAGGTTTGGAAGTTCACGCACAGTTGAAAACTAAATCAAAAATATTTGCCCCTGACGGAACTGAATTCGGGAAAGAACCAAATTCTGAGACAAGTCCTATCACATTAGGGATGCCTGGTGTTTTGCCTGTTTTAAATAGAGAAGTTGTTAATATGGGAATTTTAACAGGGCTTGCCCTGAATTGTGAAATTCCGTCACGCTGTAAATTTGACAGAAAACAGTATTTTTATCCGGATTTACCGAAAGGCTATCAGATTTCTCAATACGATGAACCTATCTGTGTAAATGGTTATATAGATATTAAAGGCAAAAGAATCGGTATTACCAGAGCACACCTTGAAGAAGATGCTGGGAAATTAGTTCACGCAGGTGCTGCAGGGATTGCAGGCTCAAGCTACTCTCTGGTTGACCTGAATAGAGCAGGTACTCCGTTATTGGAAATCGTATCAGAACCTGATATGAGAAGTTCGGATGAAGCAAGAGCTTATATGGAGGAACTCAGAAATATCGTAAGATACATAGGCGTCTGCGACGGCAACCTTGAAGAAGGTTCAATGAGATGCGACGCTAATATTTCCGTTATGCCGAAAGGTTCAAAAGTTTTCGGAACCCGTGCTGAAATCAAAAACGTAAATAGTTTCTCAGCGCTTCAAAGAGCAATTGAGTATGAAATCGACAGACAAATTGATATTGTAGAAGATGGCGGAAAAGTCGTTCAGGAAACAAGATTGTGGGATGACAATGCAAGAGAAACCCGCTCAATGAGGGGTAAAGAAGATGCCCACGATTACAGATATTTTCCGGAGCCGGATTTAATGCCTCTGGAAATTTCAAGAGAGTGGGTTCAGGAAATTAAAGACAAAATGCCTGAACTTCCTGAAGCTAAACGCCAGAGATATATGGGCTTAGGTTTAAGCGAATACGATGCAAGCGTAATCGTAGAACAAATGGGACTTGCCCTTTTCTTTGATAAAGTTCTGGAACTCGGCGCAACACCTAAAATTGCCGTAAACTTTATTATGGGCGAAATTTCAGCTTACCTGAAAGAAGAACACAAAGAAATCTCTGAAACAAAATTGACACCTGAAAACCTTGTTGAATTGATTTCTTTGATTGAAAAAAATACAATTTCAAATAACATAGGTAAACAAATAATTGTTGATATGCTGAAAGACGGCACCAAAGCTTCTGAAATTGTTGAAAAGCGCGGCTTGAGTCAGATTTCTGACGAAAGCGCAATTAAAACAATTTGCGAAAAAGTTGTTGCGGCAAATCCTAAAGAAGTTGAATCTTACAAAAACGGAAAAGTTCAGCTCCTCGGTTTCTTTGTCGGGCAGGTCATGAAAGAAACCAAAGGACGTGCTAATCCTAAATCAGTTAATGAGTTATTAAAGGAAATTCTGGGATAAATTTTTACCCTCCCCCTGAGGGAGGGTGGAAATTTAAATTTCCGGGTGGGGTTATATGTTTTTTAAAAATAATCAAAAATCCAGTATGGAAAAAGAAATCTTCGAGCAGGCGGATGTTCTTGATAATTTATTGAAAACGCATGTAAATGATAATAATTACATTCTGTTTGATATCCCGACGGATATTTCAAAAGTAATAATGGTTGCAAGCGGTTCATCATACCATTGCGCAAGATTTGCGGCGGATTTGTTCGGGAATGTTGCCGGCATGGAAGCAAGAGCGATTTACTCAAGCGAATTCCTTTTAAAATCAGCAGTTCCGCATGACAGCGATATCCTGTATGTTTTTATAACCCAATCCGGAGAAACTTCAGATACAAATTCAGCGCTAAAAAAGGCAAAAGAACTCGGGATGAGAACTCTGTGTATAACAAACCGCAAAGATTCTACCATATGGCAGGCTGCAGATTTCAAAATTGACTGCTGCGCGGGTGAAGAAAAAAGTATTGCGGCGACAAAATCTCTAACAACCCAGATGCTCTGCTGCACCTTGCTTGTTTTAAAATACGCATCACATAAAGGAATTGATATTTCTTCATTCATTGATGATTTAAAAGCACTTTCTGATTACGTTAATCAGGCATATAAACTTCACAGCCAAATTAAAACAATGGCGAAATTCCTTGCTAAATACAAAAATATTGTAATAACCGCAGATGGTATCTCTTACGCTATTGCAAAAGAAGCTTCATTAAAAATTAAAGAAACTTCTTACATAAATGTATATTCAAGTATCTTAGGTGAATTTATGCACGGGCATGTCGCGGTTTTGAATAACAAATCTGCAATGATTCACATATCAGTTGATGAGTTAACCTACACTGCAATAAAAAATCTCAATAAAATAGAAGAGGATTACAATGCTCCGCTTTGTGTTGTCGGCTGTTCCAACGATAAAATTAAAACAAAATACCATATAGATATGAACTGTGAAAGTGTGATAGTTAAATCATTCTGTATAGTTGTAATAATACAGCTTCTGGCGCTGGAGATTGCGCAAAGCCTTCACAGAAATGTCGATAAGCCCCGCGGTCTGCATAAGGTTGTAAAATAAAGACAAAAACCCTCTCCCGAATTTCTAATGTTCGAACTAAAGTTCTCACATTGAAATTCAACCCTCTCACAAGGAGAGAGGGTAATTACAGTAGTTTGTTATACTCTGCTAATATTGTATTCAGCACACTTTCAAGATTTTCAAGTATATCACTATCCAAAAATCGGATTACACTATAACCTTGTTCATTTAGATATTCTGTTCTTAATTCGTCATATTTTCTATTTGTATCATCAAGATGCTGAGAACCATCGACTTCTATGATAAGTTTCTTACCAAGATTCACAAAATCAACAATATATTTTCCAATAGGCACCTGTCTTCTGAATTTAATATTATTTAGTCTTTTTGCCCTCAATCGTTGCCATAAAATATCTTCACAATCTGTTTGATTGCTCCTTAATGCTTTAGCATTATCAAGTGACTTATGAGAATATGTTCTATAGTTCATAATGTTTTTACCTAATACCCTCTCTCCTTGTGAGAGGGTTGAATTGCTTAATGAACGCAGTGAATTTAGCAATTCGGGAGAGGGTTTAGAACTGTTTCAAAAATCTCACATCGTTGTTGAAAAATAGTCTTATGTCGTCGATTGCGTATTTAAGCATAGCGAGTCTTTCAACGCCCATACCAAATGCAAAACCAGTATAAACATCCGGATCAATACCGACACCCCTTAATACGTTAGGGTCAACCATACCGCAGCCGAGAATTTCCAGCCATCCGGTACCGGAACACGTTTTACAGCCTTTCCCTTCACACATAATACATTGAACATCAACCTCGGCAGACGGTTCCGTGAACGGGAAGAAACTGCTTCTAAATCTTGTCGGACGGCTTGCTCCGAAATAAATTCTTATAAATTCGTTCAATACGCCTTTCAAATCACCGAAAGTTATATCTTTATCAACGTATAAACCTTCAATCTGGTGGAAGAAATTATATTTACGGGCATTGATATTTTCATTCCTGTAAACTCTACCCGGTGCAATCACTCTGATAGGAGGTTTTTGTTCTTCCATAACGTGAATTTGAGCGCCTGAAGTCTGGCTTCTTAAAACAACGTTTTTAGCATTAAGAGTGTAGAATGTATCCTGAACATCACGTGCAGGGTGGTCTTTTGGTACATTCAGCATATCAAAGTTGAAGTATTCTGTCTCAACCTCAGGTGATAAAGCATCAGGGATAACCGAAAACCCGAGGCTCTGCAAGCTTGCGACAATTTCATTCGTAGTGGAGGTAATAGGATGAACTTTTCCGCGCGGTGTAAATTTCCCCGGTAAAGTTACATCAATTCGTTCCTTTGCCAACTTTTCGTCAAGTTCTTTTTTATAGAATTCGTCGTGTTTTGCCTGAATAGAGGTTTCCAGATTTCTGGTAATTTCATTCGCAAGCGAGCCTACAATTCTTTTATCTTCATCGGATAAGTTTTTAAGATTTTTCTTTATTTCGTTAAATTCGCCTTTACGGCTGAGATATTTTGCTCTGATTTCGTCTAAGTCACTGATTGTTTGAGCTTTTGATAAATCATCATTTGCGCTTGCATAAATTTTTTCCAGTTGTTCTTTCATTTTTATCCTCTTTTTACATAATGCATAATGTCATTGTGCTGTTTTTCATATCCTATAGTGGTAGAAGGCCCGTGTCCCGGGTAAACTAGGGTATTATCCGGCAGATTAAAAAGCACATTTACAATACTGTTAATAAGTTTTCTGGAGTTCCCTCCATAGAGATCCGTTCTGCCAAAACTGTCTTTAAACAGCGTGTCCCCAGAAAAAAGGCAGTTGCCGATAAGAAGAGAAACTCCGCCTTCTGTATGTCCGGGTGTTTGAATAACTTCAATTTCATGTTTGCCGATTCTTAAATCAACACCTTCATCGTAAGTTTTGTCGTGAACCGGAATTTCTATAATTTCCTGCCCGAAAAATCTTGCGTGTTCATTAATATTTTCAATAAGAATTAAATCCTCGGAAGGCACAATAACTTGTGCACCAAGCGCGTTTTTCATTTCATTAATACCGAGCACATGATCAAAATGTCCGTGAGTAATGAGAATATACTTAACGTTAAGATTGTTCATATTAACAACGTTCACAAGATCCTGAATAAAGTCTGAACAATCAATCAGAACCGCTTCTTTCGTTTCCTTGTCAACCACAAGGTAGTTATTGGCGTCGAAAGGACCTGCAACATACGGTTTAAGTATCATGCCTGACTCCTTATTAATTCAAAAATTGCTTTACAGTTTTTAAACAAAGCTTCAGCCTTGTCCAATGGAACCATATTAGCTCCGTCACATAATGCTTTATCCGGTTCCGGATGAATTTCAAAAAATAGTGAATCAGCCCCGACTGCCATAGCAGCTTTTGCAAGATAAGGGACAAATCTTCTGTCGCCGCCAGATGAACATCCGTTTGCGCCCGGAAGCTGGACACTGTGGGTAGCGTCAAATACAACAGGGTATCCGAATTCCTGCATTACAGGAATGCCCCTAAAATCCACAACGAGATTGTTATAACCGAAGGTTGTGCCTCTATCTGTTACAAGAATATTGCCGTTGCCGCTATCTTCAACCTTTTTAATCAACGGTCCCATTTGTTCAGGTGCGAGAAACTGTCCTTTTTTTATATTGACAACTTTACCGGTTTTAGCGGCTGCAACAAGCAAATCCGTCTGTCTGCATAAAAAGGCCGGGATTTGCAATATATCAGCAACTTCTGCAACAGGCGCCGCCTGATCCGGGGTATGAATATCTGTTACTATCGGCAAATCGAATTCTTTTTTTACTTTTTCTAGCATTACGAGCCCTTTTTCCATTCCCGGGCCACGGAATGATGTTATGGAAGAACGGTTTGCCTTATCAAATGATGACTTGAATATAAAATTGATATCAAGTTTTTCTGTAATTTCTTTTAGTTTTTCGGCAGTTTTATTGAGAATATCCTGACTTTCAATAGCGCAAGGGCCGGCAAGGATTGTTAATTTCTCTCCGCCTATTTCAAAATTCCCGAGTTTAATTCTTTTCTTCATACATTTTATTATACGCAAAATACGTTAAATGTGCAAGAAATATTAATGCCGTTTAGCTTATTCTTGTGTTTTTGAGATTGCTGTGCTACAATTCAGCTATAGGAGAGAGGTTTATGGAAAGCAAAATCACTACTTTAAATAACAAGACGGAGTTTTTTTATAAAAGGAATCCTGATACTCCGCGGGTTGCATTGTGCCTGAATTTTTCAATAGAAGAACCTGAAAAAAGTGCCGGAATTCACGCGCTTATGTCAAGATTATTTATGCAGGGAACTAAAACCCGTACCGCGCAGCAGATTGCAGAAGAACTGGACGCTTACGCTATTGAATTATCTGCGGAATTAAAACAGGATTACCTGAGATTTCGTTTTGTTTGTTTGAATGAAGATTTTGCTAAAGCTCTTGAAATTATGACAGATATTATTAAAAACTCAACATTTGAAGAGTTTGATAAAGAACTTGCCAAAATGACCGGTGAAATCGTTGCCGAATTGGATTCCCCGCGTGGCAAAGTGTCTGATGCCTATTACAAAACCATGTTTGAAAATCATCCATATGGAAATACTTATACAAAAATTCTTGAAAATGCAGAAAATATTACAAAACAGGATATAATTGACGCTTATAATACTGTTATTAATAAAAGCAGAAAAGTTCTGACATTTGTCGGCGATTTAAATTGTGATGAAATCATTTCAGCACTGGACGAAAACATCGGGACTTTGCCTGATTCTATTACAGAGGAAGGTGAAAAAAATATTCCGGTTTTGAATGAAAAAAAATATTCGGAAATTATAAAAAAAGATGCAAATCAGGCGCAGATTTTACAGGGCTGGATTGTTCCGACATATTTATCTGAAGATTATCCGCCGCTTGTTCTTTTGAATATAATTCTCGGTGCGTCAGGGCTTTCTTCTAGATTATTCCTTGAACTCCGTGATAAAAAAGGGCTTGCATACGTTGTAAGAAGTTCTTATGAACCGTTTGATTTATGCGGAAGTTTTTCAATTTACATTGCAACAGAGCCTAAAAATATCGAAGTTTCCCTCGCCGGATTTAAGGAAGAAATCGAAAAAATAAAAACAGTTCCGGTTAGCGAAGAAGAATTAGAAAACGCTAAAAACAATATTATAGGGAAATGGGCGTTTTTACAGGAAACAAACAGCCAGCAGGCAGGGCTTGCTGCACATTACGGAATTCAGGGACTTGGCTTTGACTTTAATGAAAAACTGAAAGAAAAAGTTAAAGCTGTCACTGCTAAACAACTGCAGGATTGTGCAAATAAATACTTTAACGATAAATATGTTCTAGCAATCCTGAAACCATAAAATAAGAAACCTGAGCTTTACTAAAACATAGAAAATGCTAAACAGGTGTATTGATTTTTACATGGTTCCGCTCCGCTCGCGTTATTGTTTTGAAAACAAATATACCTGTAAGAGAAATAGTCTGAAAATTTTTACCCAAAAGCGTTGTGAACAGGTTGGTCAAGTTTACAAATCCGGCAAAATGCAAAGAAAAACGCTGAACAGATGTATTTATTTTCTCAACACGCTCCCGCCCTGCTCCCGCTATCGTTTCGAAAACAAATACACCTGTAAAAAAATAGTCTGAAAATTTTTATCAAAAAGTGATGTGAACAGGTTGGTCAAATTTACAAATCCGGCAAAATGCAAAGAAAAACGCTGAACAGATGTATTTATTTTCTCAACACGCTCCCGCCCTGCTCC
>CALUTK010000025.1 GCA_944323675.1 Candidatus Gastranaerophilales bacterium
GGATCCATACCGAGTTTTACTCTCAACGGGGTATTTGTATCGTGTGAATGCTGCAATTTGATTGCTAGTTCCTCAATTCCGCCCGGTAATACTTCCGCATTTCTTGTTAAATGCTTTGCCTGTTCTAAAAATTCCTGTCTTATTTCAACCATTTTTTCTCTCCTTTTAGTAACAATTATTGTATCAAAAACAAAATTTCTTTACAAAGTAGCAAAAACATTTTTATTTATGGTTTAATTATGGAAATATAAAAGGAGTATAAATGGATATACATTTTACTGGCATAAGAAATGCAAGTTATATAGTAAATACTACTAAAAATGGTTCTATCCCTATGAAAGAACGTATATTAAACGTACAATTGACAGATGATGAATTCGGTAATGAGTTGAGCGAATTCAAAAAGATTATCAAAACAACAGGCGGAGAGTTTTTAAATAGATTAAATAAAGATTTTGTCAATATAAATTATTTTTCAATAAATCGTGACGACGCACCTGCGTTCATTTTGAACGGGAAATTACTTCAAGAAACAGATCAAAATTTACCGATATTTACATTTATAGGAAAATTAACAAAAAAAATTTCCAAGATGCATAACGATAATTTTGTAAATGATCTTAGTTATTTAAAGTTCCAGTCCGACAGTGCGCTTTTACTTGACCAAAAACTTTCAAAAGCATTGGATGAAGAATTTCCATACTGTCTGGAACGGTTTCATCAGCCTGACAAAATCAAAAAAGGCGCGGCAAAAATTAATAAAGGCTTACAACATCTTATGATTGAATATCTTGCATAAAATAAAAGGGCTTTTTATAAAAGCCCTTTTGTTTTAATTTAGGGACGCCGATTACTGCGTATGCAACGCTGCAGTATAGCGCCTCATTTTTTATAAAGAATTATATTGTGCACGGAGTTCATTAATTTGAGCCTGATATTTATCGAGAAACGGAACCCCGTCCGTATCATTGCCGCCTTCCCTCATAGCGCGGATACACTTTAAATCAAGCGCATCAAGCTGTTTTTGAATTTCCTGCTGGGCAGCTTCTTTTTCTGCTGCCGCAGTTTTCGCAAGATATTCATCAGTCTGTGAAATATCAACAAGAACACCGTTTTCAATACGGTATTTATCTTTGTTCATTTGAAATTCAAATAAAGTAACACCCTGAAGCTCTTTCGCCTCATCAGGATAATCAAATACTTCTATAGTATCAGCAAATTCATACAAAATTTCATCTTTAATAACATAAAACATTACATATCTCCTTCCATTGGTATAAAATTTATAGATTCAAGATAAAAGTTACCGTTAACGTAATAAGTGTCACCGCGTCTTATAGGAAACAGAGTAGTATTACCTGCCTGAGATCCATTATTTACCCAGTTTAAATTATACTGGGCGTTGTTTATTGTTACATATTCCCACTGGTTCCCCTGAGAAACTCCGAAAACATACAAATAACCTGCACGCGTTGCGGTATAGGTATAGCCTCTTGATCTGCCGGAAGGTGCCGCATAAACAGGCATCGCCCAGTTTATTATGGAATATTTATCACCATAATTAAGTAATCTTACAGGTTTTGCGGTTTCCAGAATTGTTACGGTATCTGCTGTATTTGAATAAAGCGCAACAACAATAGCGCTAATTTCATCCCATGTCTGGGTATCTGTTTTATAAAGGTACATTTTATTTTCCGAATGTTTATACCAGATACCTTGTTTTGTTGTCGGATCTTTTTCAAACGTATAATATGCCGTTGCATAAAAACATCCGTCAGGAGTAACATAAATACAGTTTACCTCTGAATTTGCAACCGTCGTGACAGATGTATCCTCTTCAACCTCGTAAACAATATTTTTTACAGTCCCATCATTGTTAAAACCGTCAGGTATCAATACTTTAAGACCTGATTTTACTGTAATTACATTTTCTGAAACCGTTACAACCCCGTTTGGCTGTTCGAGAATACAATTTGTGATAAGATTTGTATTCCCGAGGTTTTTGTCAGCTTTTTTGGTTTCTGATTCTGCCGTGGCTTCTTCTATTTGTTCAACGGTTTCGGCAATCTGGGTTGTTGTATACTGCCTGTTTTCTTCTATCTTTTCGGCAAGTGCAATAAAATTCGCATTTACCTCCTGCGCTTTTGCTTTGGCGCCGGGTGTAAACGAATAGGGTATTAGGGCATTATTTGACATATATTTCCTTCCTATATTCAGGAACAGAAATAAATAAGGCGTATATTTATATTATAACGCATATTTTCAAATTTCGTCAAGAAACATTTTTTTCATATGAACCCAGGAATTTCATAAAAGTAGTTTTTTCTTTTACAAGACTCAATGCATTCAGTATTTTTTTTGATCTTATGTGACCGTCAAAGTTTATTATAAAAATATAGTCACCGAATTCATGTTTTGAAGGTCTTGATGAAATGTATGAAAGATTGATATTATTCTCATAAAAAATATTCAAAATTTCCATCAAAGCACCGGGTCTGTTTTCTGTGGCGAAGGCAATTGAGGTTCTGTCTCTGCCGGTTTTTTCTGTTTCAAAGTCTCCTATCAGAATAAAACGGGTTTGATTTGATTTGTCGTCGTTAATATTGTATTTCAGAATGTTGAGATTATAAACTTCAGCGGTTTTTTCACTGCCTATGGCAGCATACGTTAAATTATAATCGGCAAGGCTTTTTGCGGCTTCTGCAGTTGATGTGGCTTCTATAATATTGATATTCCGCGGCAATTCATCATGGATAAAAGTTCTGCACTGTGCAAGCGCCTGCGGATGTGAGATTATGCCGCCGGTTATACTGTAAAATTCCGTTGTTCTTGCTAATAGACAGTGATGTATCGGCATTATTATCTGAGACAGAATTTTTATATTCTGATTTTTTGAATGCATAAGAGTATCAAGTGTTTCTCTGACAGTACCCTCAATTGAATTTTCAACAGGAAGAACCCCGAGAGTCTCAGGGTGATCTTCTACATATTCAATAACCTGTCTTATTGTCTGCATTGGTGTCGGATAAGCTTTAATATTATATTTTGCGCAGAATAAATCCTTTGCCATCTCTGAAAAAGATGCATTAGGTCCTAAATATGCAATATCTTTTACATTTTCAAAATTCATGCTAACCTTTCTACTCCGGAACTGCCCCGGCTGCGGCGAAATATCTTTTGTTAAAACAAAAGCGAGAATATAAAATCCAGCAAACCATAACGTCTGCGGCTAAAGCTTTGTTCCGACCCGCACCCGAATAAGACATCTCCCATCATTTCATTTCTGCGGTTTTTCATAAGTTCTTCCTGCTGGAACTCTTTATAAAAAGTTCTGATAGTATTTTCATCAATCATACCGTTTTGAATTTTTAAATCGTTAACAGTAGTTTTTCTTACCCCCTGACGAATTATATCAAGTTCGCCGTGGTCAAGAAAGATCCCGCCGCAGGTGTAGCAGGTATCTATTTGGACTTTCAACCCTTTAATCCTTGTTTTAACCATAGACTTTCCGCAGGCAGGACAAACTCTGGTTTCATTAACATCAACAGGCGTAAAACTTTTGCCCTCCAGAACTTTTTTAATCTCTGATATATCATCAGAAGCTTTATTAAACTGCTGTAATTCCTGATTATCAAAAAACATACCGCCGCAGCCATCTGCACAAATATCAACATTTATTCCTGCAGACGGAACAAAAATCTTTTTCATTACAGAACCGCAGGCAGGACATTTAATTGTTTTATATGTATCCGCCATAGAATATTATAGACCTCTGATTCTTGTAAGTTCACAGTGATCTAAGAATTTGCCGCCGCAGGTATAGCATTCATCAACCTGAATATTTTGTTCTCTATTAGCGTAATTCTTAACCATCTTAGCACCGCAGGCAGGACAATATCTCTCCCGTGATTCATCAACAGGTTCAAATTCATTATTCTCGGTTGCCTGAACTATTTCATCAAAATCCGCCGCATCATTAGCGAAAATTTTAAACTCACGGTTATCAAAAAATATTCCGCCACAGCCCTGAGTACAGATATCAATATTTAACCCTTTAGACGGGATAAAAACTTTCTGCATATCACTTCCGCAAGCAGGGCATATCAATGTTTCGTGCGAATCAGCCATAATTAATCCTCCTGTTGTTAATACGGTTATCTTAACATATCTTAATAGATGTGTCAATTAATAAAGCCTCTGGCAGCAACTGAAAAACAAAAAGGAAAACCTAATCAACAAATCGGTATTTAATTAAGGCAATAAGTGCAAAAACACCATCTTTCCATGTAATTTTTTTGCCTTCTGAAAATTCACGCCCGTAATATGACACAGGAAGTTCATACAAGCGCGCCCCCCGTTTTAAGACTTTTGCAGTAATTTCGGGTTCAAAATCAAACCTGTTTGACTTGATTTTTATACCTTTTATAAAATCAGCCTTGAATGCTTTATAACAGGTCTCCATATCAGTCAAAGTAGAACCGTAGAGAATATTTGTTAAAAGAGAAAGAAATTTATTACCGAGCAAATGGGTAAAGAGAAACGACCTTGAAGGTTTGCCGCCGGAAAGCCTTGAACCGTAGCAGACATCAGCGTGCCCGTCTAAAATTAGTTTTATCAAAGGACTGTAATCCACCGGATCATACTCCATATCAGCATCCTGTATTACGATAATATCTCCCGTTGCGTTTTCAAAACCTGTTCTGAGCGCGGCGCCTTTACCCTGATTGTAATCATGATAGAGAACTTTGTATGGCAAATCCTTGTATAAATCCCTTGTTCCGTCAGTGGAGTAATCATCAATAAGAATAATTTCTTTTTCCAACCCGCAGAAATCCGCTTCCTTAATTTTTTCCAAAATCTGCAAAAGCGTTGCTGCTTCATTGTATACGGGGATTAAAATCGTAACTTTTTTCATACATTCTCTCTATTGATTTGTAATCTATAATAAAATATTGTATAATAAAAACAGAAGATTGTAAAAGGATAGTAAAATGGAAAAGGTGATTGATAAAGGCCTGGAACTCATAAAGCAGAGCTTATATTCTCTTGAAAGCAAAGATTATGCCGCAGGAAAACAACAGATTCTGGAAGCGCAGGAAATTTTTAAGAGTGAAAAATCAAATAAATATATGTCTGTCTGCCTGAGTCTTATCGGACTGATTGATTACCTTGAAGATAAAACCAGACTCCATTCCGCCCTGTCACTTTTACAGGACAGCAGCTATATGGCGGAAATCGACGGCAGTGCCACCGCAAAACTTTTCTATGAGATTTCCATGGGGAACATAAATTACTGCGAAAATAACACGGATGTCGCGCTTTTACATTTTCAAAACGCAAAAAATTACGGGATAAAAGAGGATGAATTTTCACTTTTAGGCTTTATTCTAACCCGAATTAAACAGATAAGAAGCGGTCTTGAATTTACGCTCCCGATACAGAGCGACCCTCTAGTCTCACTTGTTAAAATCGGACGCTCAATCAACGCCCTCACTGATATCACGGAACTTTTAAAAGTCATAGCGGAAGAAACAAAAGTTGCGATGCAGGCAGACCGCTGTACTGTATTTTTGCTTGATAAAGAGAAAAACGAACTCTGGTCTAAAGTAGCACTAGGAATGGACAGTCAGGAAATTCGCTTCCCTGTTGATAAAGGGTTAGCGGGCTACGTTGTGAGAACCGGAGAATCAATAAATATTGAAGATGCTTATAACGACGAGCGCTTTAACCCTGAAGTTGATAAAGCAACAGGCTACAAAACCAAAACCATTCTCTGTATGCCTATCAAAAACAACAATCAGGAAATCATAGGCGCATTTCAGGTTTTGAATAAACTTCACGGCGTATTCACGAAAAACGACGAAGATTTGCTGGTTGCAATCGGAGGCAGTGCAAGTATTGCCTTAGAAAACGCCCAATTATTTGAACAGCAGAAAGAACTCTACAAAGAACAAAAATTGCTGTTTGAAAGTTTTATCAATACCCTCGCCGCCTCAATCGATGCCCGCGATAAGATTACGGCAGGTCATTCAAACCGCGTAAAACTATATTCAATGCTTATCGTAGATGCGCTCGGGCTTGATGAAAAAACAAAAGAAATAATCGAAAAAGCCGCAACCCTCCACGATATCGGGAAAATCGGGATAAGAGATTCGGTGCTTCAAAAAGAAGGAAAACTAACCCCTGAAGAATACAAACATATACAGGAACACGTTCAAATTACACATAATATCTTAGAAAAAATCTGTATGACCGAAGATTTCAAACAAATCTCGGAAATTGCCTGCTCACACCACGAAAAATACGACGGAAGCGGCTACTACAGACATCTTAAGGGAGAAGAAATTCCTTACGGCGGAAGAATCCTTGCCGTGTCGGATGTATTCGATGCGATAACTTCCCGCCGCCACTACCGTGATAAAATGCCTATTGTAAATGTTATCAATATTCTGATTAACGATTCGGGCACTCATTTTGACAAAAGTATTGTCGACGTATTTTTACAAATTCCGGCAGACAAAATTGTACGGGTATTCTTAACCGAAAACCATCACGAACTAAAACCGGAAGATGCCGAAACGTTAAATAATTATAATCTTATGGATATTTTTAACTTTTCAAATGATGAAAATGCTTCACAGGAGCAAAAAAATATTGTAGAATTATTTAATTATTACTACGCAGGAAAAACTAACAACGGAGAGTGCTGATTTAAAATGACTAAAAGATTGTTTTTAATAACATTACTCATATTATCCGCAAATTCGGCATTTGCCGTTGATTTTGACGACCTTAAACCGGCAAATCCGCTTGAAACTCCCGTTCAAAAAACAGAAGAAATCATTCAGATTAACCGTCCGCAAAAAGCATCTCTCACAAAAAATGATGTCCATAACCACTACGCAATAGCTCTCGAAAGATTTATCCAGTGTAATGTCCGCTCATCCTATGCGGATTTCAGAATTCTAATAGAATCAATCGTACCAAATGATTATGCATATATGCTAATTGCAAACAAAATGGCGGATTTAGGATTTTTCTCGCTTTCTGATATCGCCCTTTCAAAAGTTGATGATGAAGATATTTCATACGTGTTGAATGACGATATCAAAAGATTTTACTACCCTTCATACAAATTGAATCCTAAAGACGAAATTTATCTCGCTGAAATGTATTCAAATATAATGTATAATGCGCAAAGCCTTGAAGCGGCAAGCGAACTTATGAAAAATACCTCTCTGCTCGGGAAATCGGATTACGCAAATTATCTTGTGGCGCTCGGATTATTAAAAGCCAACAATATTGATAACGCACAAAAATATATTGACATAGCAATAGATAAAAATCCGCAGAATTTAAACTATAAAAAATTAAAAGCGGAAATCGCGCTTCAGGACAATAAAAATAAAACAGCAATAAAAATTGTTGAAGAAATGAAGCAGGCGCCTGTCATGAATGAAATTTATGTCAATAAAATTTATTCACTGGAACAATACGTTCTTTATAAGGCTGCAAAACAAGATTACGAAAAAAAATACCACCTCGGATATTACTATTATTATGAGGGCGAACTCAATAAAGCAATGCGAACCCTCCAGACAGCTGCAACCGGCAAAAAGAAACATAACGCAGAGGTTTATGCCCTTATGGCAAGGGTGTATTTTGATATGAAAGAATACGAAAAAGCCGGAAGTTTTGCTGAAAAAACCCTGAGCATAAAAAGCAATAACGTAACGGCACTCCTTGTAAGCGGAGATTTGTGCTCTAAGGATAAAGATTTTGAAAAAGCATACAAATATTATGATAAAGCCTATTCTAAAGATAAAAAAGCAATAGCACCGGCAATCCGCCTCGCAGAAACCGCAAGAAAATTAGATAAACTTGATGTGACAAAAGAAATTTATTCAAAAATTTTGAAAACCCGCTCAGATGTTCCGCAAGCATACTTTAATGTTGCAATGTCTGATGCTACAAGAAAACTTGAGTACCTGAAAAAAGCCGTTGCACTGGATTCAAATTTCACGGAAGGCTGGCTTGAATTAGGCAAAATGATGATAGATTTACAAAATTATACGGCAGCAAAAAAATACCTCGCAATAGCTAAATATATTGACGAAAATAATTTTAGATACTATTATTATCAAGGATTGGTCTGCAAAGCCCAGGGGCTTGTACAGGACGCTGTTTATAATTTCAAAAAAAGCCTCGCGCTTAATCCTGATTTTCAACCGGCAAAAGAGGAATTGAGTATATGAAGCAAAATATTTTAATAGTTGAGGACCACGAATTAACACGATTTGGTTTAAAAACGACTTTTGAAGGGGTGGATTATGTAGAAAATATTTTTGAAGCAGATTCCGCTGAAAAAGCGCTGGAAATATTTAATTCCAACAGAATTGATATAGTTATTATGGATTTGGGGCTGCCTTTGATGAACGGAATCGACGCAACAAAAAGAATACGTTCCTCAAATAAAGACGTAAAAATAATCATCCTCACCTCCCATAATGACGAAAAAGAAGTGCTAAACAGCTTAAAAGCCGGCGCAAATGCATACTGTTCCAAAGAAATCACCCCGCAAAGGCTAATACAGGTGGTTCAATCGGTAGCAGACGGCGCTGCCTGGTTTGATCCGAGTATCGCCCATATTGTCCTCAAGGCAACCGCGAATTCTCCTGTCATAGATTCCGAAAACAACAGCAAATCCTATGATTTGACAGCCAGAGAAACCCAGATACTGAAGCTTATGACCGAAGGCTACAGCAATATGGAAATCGCGCAGATTCTTGTGATAAGTATTAATACCACAAAAGCCCACGTTGCAAATATCCTACAAAAATTGGAAGTAGATGACCGCCTGCAGGCGGCATTGAAAGCTCTGAAGTACAAAATTGTTTAACCAAAAAAGGAAAACAGAATGTCTGAATTAGCGAGAATATTGTTAGTTGATGACAATCCTAAATACCTTAAAGATGCCCTGCCGTTTTACGGTTATCAGGTAGACGCAGCTTTAGACGGGGTTCAGGCGCTGAAACTGCTTTCGAAAAACTCTTATGATTTAATTCTGCTTGACATAATGATGCCCAACATGAACGGCTGGGAAACGTTAAAAGCCATCAGGAACAACAAAAGCACAGAGTATATTCCGATAATTATCCTGACAGCAGTAAATGAAGAACAAAAAATAATCTCAGGATTAAAACGAGGAGCCGATGATTATATTGTAAAACCGTTTATCCTGCCAAATCTTCTTGCCAGAATAGAAGCAGTCCTCAGACGCTCAAGCTGGCAAAAACCTGTTGCAAAAAAATCAGACTTACCTTATAATACCGGAAAAAGGCCTTTATTAACCTCACGTGAAAAAGATGTTCTTTCACTTGCCGCAAAAGGCGCAAGCAATAAAGATATAGCCGAAAAACTTGTCGTGAGAGAAGTTACGGTCAAAAGCCACCTGAATAATATTTTTAAGAAATTGAAAGTTACCAACAGAACTCAGGCAGTTCTTGTTGCAATGCAGACAGATTTGATAAATTAAAATTATAAAAGGAGAATAGAATGATAGATTATACAAAAGAAGAACTGGTAGAAATTCTTCGCAGACACCCCGAAAAATTTAATGAATGGAAAAAAGAACAGGAAGAAGTAGATCTTTCAGAAGTTGACTTTTCCGGAATAAACCTTTCGGAAATTGATTTTTCCGATGTTGATTTAAATTCAAGTTCGTTTGCGGACTGCGTACTCTCTTTTATAAATTTTACAAATGCAGATTTAACCTCCGTGGATTTTACAAGGGCAAAAGTTATTGAAAGTGATTTTTCTGAGAGTCTTTTGACAGGAGCTGACTGCAGTTATGCAGAAATGACATACTGTAACTTTACGGATGCAGATCTTTCCGGCTGCATATTTTCGGAAAGCGACCTGAGCAATTCAGATTTTACAAATTCTTATAATCTTCATGCCTGCCGCTTTGACAGCGACACAATCTGGCCGGATCAGGAACTTTTGCCGGAAGATTTTGACGCCAGTTATAAAGATGATTTATCATCACTCAAAGATGATGATGATTATGTAAATAACGACTACTAATAAAAAGAAAAGCTGTTCATTAGAACAGCTTTTTTAAAAATTAGGGGAAATAAATTATCTTCTGCTTCCTTTTGCAAGAAGCACCTTTTTAACGTGTTCAATTTTATCCATTTTAGCCTTACGTTCGCGTTTTTCTTCATAAGAAAGAAGTCTGCGCTCCATTTGTTTTTTCTCAGGTTCTTCGGCTTGCTGAGCTTGAATTTTTTGGCCTACAGCCTGAGAAGCAGAGCCTGCAACTTGAATTGCACTATTTTTAAGATTTTCTTTTAAAGCAGTTTTTGCGGCTTCTTTTGTGAGCTGTTCAGTAATAGCTTTAGAGGTTTCCTGCATCATGGCACCGGCGTTTGCCGTCATAGCATTCAGGCTTGATTGTGCAGCTTCTTTTATCGGGTTAGCTACAATTTCTGTTGTGGTTGCGGTGAGAGCCTGTTCGGTACCCTCTTTTACGACTTCCTGAGTTGCCTGCTGCGCAACTTCCTGAGTTGCTTGCTGGACACCTTCCTGGACGCCTTCCTGAACAACTTCTTTGCCCACTTCTTTACCTACTTCTTTACCGCCCTCTTCTGCGGCAGATTTAACGGCTTCGGTTGCCGGATTCATCTTAACCGGCCCGCTTGCATAGCTTAAGGCTGCAGCAGCTACGTTGACAAGTGCTCCTGCGAAGTTGCCGTTTGCAACATCAATAGATGCATTTGTCACATAACATGCTATTTCACCGTATTTACCGACACTGAACATCAACGCACCGGCAGCCGCAGACCAAGGAAACATCATAAGCACCTGTCCTGCTAATTTTGTCCCTGTAAACACATATCCTGTTTTGGTTATTGCACCTTGAAGTTTTTCGTTTTTCTTAACGCTTTCTTCTTTTGCTTTAATGTCAGCCTGAGCCTGTTTTGTTTTCGTAGTATAAAGTTTAGTTAGTCTCTTATTCTTAGACTCAGCCGATTTTGACAAAGTTTTAATTGTCTTATCATTTGTTTTAAGACGTTTTTCAAGCGTAGGAACACGTGCAGCCATAGCTTCAAGCTGAGGAACCGAATCACTGCTGCCTGCAGAAGTTGTTTGTTCCGGCACTGCGGCGGTATTATTCATCGACATCCCTGCCGGCCCTGCAACAGAAATTCCGGCCGGCCCTGCGGTATTTGCGTTTAATGAAAGGCTTGAGGCGGAAGTATCAGATTCCTCACTGCCGGATTGCCCCTGTTCTTCAACTATAGTCTCAACTTCTGCGGCCATCTGTTCAAACTGCTTATTAATTTTTTGGGAATCTTTTGTATAAGTTTTTATTCTTGCTTCGTCAGATTTTAATGCAGCAGTTTCTTTTTTAATTTGTTTATCTGTAGCCTGTTTATCTTTTTTGGCATCTTCGCCGTCTTTTTTAGCGTCACTGCCTTCTTTTTCAACTTCTTCGCCCTGTTTTTCAACTTTTTGACCGTCTTCTTCAGAAACTTCACTTTCTTCATTATTTTTTGAAGAACCGTTTGCTGATGAAGTTCCCTGATTCTCGGCATTCTCTGTATCCCCGGTATTCTCGGTATTCTCGGCATTGCCTGCATTATCAGTGCTATTAGGATTTTTAGTGCCCTTAACTTCTTCAGCCGCATCGTCTGAAGATTTTTTCATTTTATCCTGAATTGATGTAACTTGAGTATTTGTTTCCTGGATTGTTCCGCTGAGTTCACTTGAGTAACTCATTGCAAAACCTGCAAGAGGCAGAGATTTGCTTAAATTTGCAGCAGAAGCAGTTGAATTATTTATAAGAAGTTCACCGTTATCAATAGCGTCACGGCCGATTGATTCTCCGGCTTTTCCGTAGAGAAGGTCGTACTGCTTTTCTTTACTCATGCCATTAAACCAGAAATTCTCAGCGAGATAAGATCTGTCACCCATAACGGATTGCGCATATTCTTTACCTTTTGCAACAGCTTCCGCACCGTATTCCTGATTATCTTTTGCAGCCTGAATACTGCTTTGCAGCTGAGCGGCAAAACCTGTTAATGCAGTAACTTTATTCTGCATCTGTCCGACAAGTCCGCCGTTTATTTCATTTTCAAGAGTTTTAGCACGTTTTTGCTCGGAGTCTGATAATGTTTCTCCGTTTTCTACCTTCTGAGCAATCTTGTCGTATTCGGCAAGTCTCTTTTTCAAGAGTGCTTTAGTTTTTAAGTCTTCAACCTTGTGGTTTGCTCTTATTTGCTTAACTTCTTCGGCTTGTGCCTGAATTTGCTGTTCTGCCTGTGCCATAGCAGTATTTCTGCTCTGACATTCAGTAACGTATTGTGAAGTAGCGGCTTCTACAGGATCTTCGGTTTCTACGGAGGTTTGATTGTTTTCGGTTGTTTCTGTAACTCCTGTTGCAGAAGCAGCGTCTGTTGTTTCTGCAGAAGCAGATGTATCAGAAACAGCCGCAGAGGCTGAGGCATTTGTATTTGCTGCAGCATTTCCGGCAGTTGAAACTGTAGTTGCCTTATTAACATTTTCAGAAGCTTTTGATTGAAGCTGCTGATTTGTTTCTGTTTCAATTTCAGGATTTTCTTCAAGAACACTTGCAAATCCTGTGATATTTCCGGTTTCTGAATCAACCTGATTTTCAGGAGTTTCTGTCTTATTAACTCCTTGGGAAGTCTCTGTTTCTCCTGCTGAAAGCAGCGTACCGGTTAATGGATCAAACTCAGCTCCGGCAGCGGTTTTATTTTGGCTGCCCTGTACCGGATTTTGTGTCTGATTTTCTGCAGTCTTAGATTCATTATCTTCTTCATTTTCTGATTTTTTATCGCTGCCGCGGGTTTCGGATTGTTTATTTGTAGTATATTCAACTGTAGGGTCTTTATCTTCTACTGCGCTATTAACAATATTAACCTGCTCCTGTGTCTCATTAGCAAGAGTAAGATTGCTGCCCTGTAGGTTTTCTATTTCTATATTGTTAAAGAATAAGCTGATACCTGCTAAGCCAGTATCAATTGAGAAGTTATTACCCATTGCTGCCGCGTAGAAATTACCGGTCAAACCTCTGTTCTGACTACCGGTGCTTAACGGCAGAATAACATGTTTTCTGCTGCCTTCAGTCCATGAAATCTGAGTGGCAACATTTTCAATTTCAGCGTTTATTTTTTCATTGATAGTCAAAAGGGTGTCAATATTTTCAATTTGAGACATCAAATCTTCAATATCACCGCTGACCTTCTGGGTCTGCAATAGTATTGTATTATTGCTGTCATTCAACATTAAACCGAGTTCTTTATATTTTTTCTGTTCAGATTCAGTTAGTTCAACCCCGTTTTTAAATTTTCTGTCAAGCGCTTTCCATTCATTAGTCATAGATTCAAACTTTTGCAATGAAGCCGCCTGTGTTTTTTCCAGCTCTGTCTTTTCAGCCTGAACATTATTTAAAACAGGCTGAGTTTCTTCAACTCTACTGTTAATAAGTTCCTCCTGCGCCTGAGCTTTTGACGACAAAGCCTGAGCTCTCTTACGCAAAGCGCTCGGAGTTAAATTGTCAGTTTCAGCCATAAGGTTTTCATATGTGCTCGGATCGTCAGAAGAGTCTTCTATTTGATAAGCGGTAGTATCGGAATCCTGCATTGTCCTTGCCCAGTCAATAAATTCCTGTGGAACGGTTACTCCATCTTCAACCATGTTTAGAATTTCTTCATAAGTATACTGCCCCCAGAAGGGATCTTTAGGTTTTCCGGTATCAAACCCCATACTTTCAAAATCGCCTTTTAAGGCACGGGCATTTATCCTTGCAACAAGCCCGTATGCGTATGCATAAAGGTCGCCTTCGGTAAAGTTTTTAAATTTTTCCTCGCCTCTGATACTTTCAACAATAGCATCTATATCAATGGCATTACTGCCATCGCGGTCATATACATATTTGTGTACTTTTTCTCTGATTTGCGAGATGCCTTCGAGCATTTAAAACCTCTTTTTCCTTAAAGACATTATTCAACAATATCTTTAACGGCATTCCGCGCCAAAAACTTTAGAATAAATTTTTAAATTTTTATTAATATAACTAAAAGCAGTGATATAAGTGCATTTCAGCCCTATACCACTGCTTTATATTTTGTAACAAATATTACAAATGTTTTTCTATATTTGAAATAATGGATGATTTCGGCATTAATCCGACTAATCTTTCAACAGCCTTTCCGTCCTTGAAAACAAGAAGACTCGGCAAGCCGCTTATCGAATAATTTTTGGCTGTCTGTAAGTTTTCATCCGTATTAACTTTAACAAATTTCACTCTTCCGGAAAATTCAGTTGCAACCTCATCCAGAATAGGACTGAGTTTTCTGCAAGGACCGCACCACGGTGCCCAGAAATCTACAACAACAGGTGTGGCTGATGAGAGAACTTCCTGCTCGAAATTTGCATCATTAATATCCAATGCGTTAGACATAATTTCTCCTTTACTTTCTTACAAAGGGTATTCTATCACAGAATTTTTTTTTGTGCTATTATCTTAATAGAGATAGACAGGAATAGAATATGGTACGAAAAAAAATTATAGAAATTGTCCTTGATACAGAAACAACCGGACTTGATTATACAAAAGAAAAAATGGTTGAATTTGCCGCTGTGAGGCTGGAAAACGGCAAAATTAAAGATGAATTTCAAACATTGATTAACCCTGAACAACATATCAGAAAATCAAGTATTGCAATCCACGGAATAACGCCGGAGATGGTTGCAGACGCTCCGACAGAAGCCGAAGCTATGCCAAAGATTTTAGAATTCATCGGGGATTATCCTATTGTTGCACACAATGCGATTTTTGATTACACATTTATAAACGAAGCCGCAAAACGTACTACGGGCAACGAAATTACAAATACAAGAATTGACACCCAGCAAATGTTTAAGGAAGTTTATCCTGATTTGGATTCGCACGGATTGGAAGCCCTAACTAATAAATTCCACGTTGAACTTAACAATCACCATAGAGCAATGGCGGATACTATGGGCTTAGCGCTGGCTTATCCAAAACTTAAAAAACTCTATCTTCAAAAATACGATTGGGAACAAAAACAGTTAGAAAATGTTGAATATCTTTTTGAAAGATATTTAAGAATTCAACAGACAGTCACAACATTGCAATCAGAATTGCAGGATTTGAAATCAGTATTCAAACTCTATTTTGAACAGGGCGGAACACCTATTGTAGCACAGACAGGAGAAACCCTTGTATATAATTCAAAACAAACATTCGGTTATGATTTACACCAGATAAAAGATGTGCTGGAAGAAGTCGGCGCGTTTGACAAGGCAGTAAAATTAAACACAGGTTTCGTAGACAGATTGGTTGGCGGGTACAGATTAGACGAAGATAAAAGAGAAATGATAAAAGATGCCCGTCAGGAAATTACGGAAACCAGAAATATTCAAATAATAAAAGCAGGGAAGTAAATTATGTTGGAAAAATTAGCTCAATTTTTTAAAGAGCCTCCCGTAAAAGAGACTATTCAAGACAGCGAAAAAGTCAAAAGCATGTATTCTCACTGGAGGCTGAGAATATTTTACGCTTGTTTTATAGGCTATACTGTATTCTACCTTTGTAAGAAAAATATCGCCGTAGCATTACCGGGTTTGAGTGCCGAATATGGTTATTCAAACACTGAACTCGGACTTTTGGGGAGTTCTTTGTATTTGACTTACGGTATAGGTAAATTTGTAAACGGAGTTCTTGCTGACGGATCGGATGTAAGAAAATTTCTTCCGACAGCGTTAATTATGACAGCAATCGCAAACCTTTGTTTCGGTCTTTCTGCTGTATTTATAACTCCGGGGCACATTTCATTTTTCGGGTTGCCGACAAATACGATTTTGCTCTGGCTTTTTGTATTCTTCTGGGGTGCAAGCGGGTGGTTTCAGTCCGCTGGATTTCCGGCTGTCGCAAAGAGTTTAACCTACTGGTATTCTAATTCCGAAAGAGGGACAAAGTGGTCACTCTGGTCTTGTTCTCATCAGGTCGGCACATTTTTGAGCGTAATTATATCAGGATTTCTGGTTGCGCACTGGGGCTGGAAAATGGCATTCTTTGTCCCGGGTACGCTTGCAATCCTTGTTGCAATATGGCTTTTTGACAGGCTGCGTGACAGACCGCAGTCACTCGGGCTTCCTGATGTAGAAACATATAGAGAAGAACCCGCTGCCAAAAAATCAGATTGCACTGAAGAAGATAACCGCTCTTACGTTGAAATTTTTAAACAAAATATTCTTTATAATAAAACCATCTGGCTCCTTGCTATTGCTTATATTTTCGTCTATATTATACGATTCGGCGCGGAGGACTGGATGATAAAATACCTCCACGAGGCTAAAGGAAATTCACTTGAAATCGCTGCAATGAAATTAAGTTCACTTCCGCTGGTCGGAATTGCCGGAACAATTTGTGCAGGGCTGATTTCCGATAAAATATTCAAAGGTCATAGAGCGCCTGTAAATTTAATCTACCTTGCAGGGGTTGTAATGTGTCTGGTTTTATTGAAATTTAACACAATAAGCACAATAGATTTTATACTTATAGGACTTCTCGGCGCATTTACCTATGGACCTCAGATGATGATAGGCGGATTGTGTGCTGTCGAAAGCAGTTCCAAAAAAGTTGCCTCTGCCGCAACAGGATTTACTGGAACTTTCGGCTACATCGGAGCTGTATTTTCATCAACAGGAACAGGCTTTATGGTAGATAAGTTCGGCTGGAACGGCGCCATTGTATTCTGGGTTATGTCAGCAATCATTTGTATCATAATTTGTACAATGCTTATGCTGGACGAACGGAAGAAAAAGCATAATTAATATTGCTTTTCATGGTATGATTGAACTATGGAAGCTCGAGAGTTGATTAGATATTTTAGAAGCCTTGGGATTGAGGTTCATACCTCGACTAAAGCGCGCGGTCACCTCGGATTTTTTCTTAAAAACAGAATTGATATTTCAAAAAATATCCCTGAAAACCGCCTCGTACCAACTCTAATTCACGAATTCGCACACTATATCCACTACGGGCTTGAACCTGATATGCATAGAAACGGCGGAACTTTTAATGCGGTTTTTAAGGAGGATAATCCTGTTTTCAAAAAAGAACTTATCAGGGTCACTAATTTCGTGGATGAAAATTCACTTTGCGTCAAATTATATGAGCATAAAGACAGAATTAAATCTCTTATAAAAGAATATGAATCAGAAATAAAAAAAGAGTATCCTGATTTTCAGCGTTCTAAAAAATTCAGAGAGTTTGATAAATATATTAAAAAATCCAAGGCGCGTTACCTTTTGAAATACGACAGAGTAAAATTAATTGAAGGCGGATTTTTAAAAAAACGAATTCATATATATTCGGTTGCAAATGTGGAAAAAGATTTTCCTGAAATGCCAAAGGCATTTGCGTATTACATAAAACTTCATTCTGCGCAGAAAAAACAATCACGGACTTCCGCAAGGATTAACAGGTTAAATAAGTATTATACAAAGCCGTGTGAACTCTTTGCCCGATTTGTCGAAGGAATTTATCTTGATAGAGAATGGGTTTGCGCGCTGGCGCCTTATACATCGGAAAAGTTTTTCAATTTGCTTGAAAGCGGGTTCTATGGTAATCTTAAGGAAATAATTAAATAATCCGCCCTGTTACTCAAATTTGGAGATTGTTATGGAAGAAAAAAGCCTTGAGCAAATGAAAAGAGAGCTTCAGGAATTTTATTTTAAAAAAGTAAAAGCTCATTTGAGTGACATCAACAAAATCCGTAAGCATGAACGCATAAATACTATCTGTGCTCTTCTCTTTTTAATAGGTTTTACAGGTGTATTTCTGTTTGGCATTTTCTCTATTACAAAACCTGTCGTAATCTGTGTGGTGCTCATTGGAATAAGCATTATATCGTTGATGGTTAATAACAGCCATAATAAATCAGGTACAGTTAAAATTGATGCCAGCGGAGAAGCCGTTATAAAAAAACAGCTTATGGATGACTTTTTGAAAATTTTCGGGGATTTTCAATGGGCAAAAGGCGGGGAAAGTAAACGTGATATTGACTATCTTCAGCAGATTATCAAACTCAATATTATGAATTATTCAATTTTGGGCAATATTGACGATTCTATAAACGGGGTATATAAGGATGTGAGATTTAGAATACTTGAATATGATTCATCTTTATCTTTGCAAAATCTTATCGGATATTTGGCTCTGGCACCATTTTTAGTTGGCTGCTGGTGTTCAATCGGGTTATTGGTACTCGTTATTCTTGTCATGATTGCCGGCTTTTTGAATTTTTTCTGGCTGTTATTGATAATTCCAATAGCTTTATTAATCGCATTTATCAGGTTAATTGTTCTATTATGTACGTATGTTCCGTTCCGTGGCGTCTTTGTAGAATTTGATATGAATAAAAATTTTGAAGGGCATACCTTCCTCTTTGAAAACGCTTCAACAAGCAGGGGGATTAAATATGAACATTCCGCATTTGAGGATGTAAGTCTTGAAGATGTTGAATTTAACAAAAAATATAAAATATTTTCTGATGACCAGATTGAGGCAAGAGTTGTATTAACGCCAGCTTTTATAGAAAGGTTTAAAAACATTAAAACAGCGTTTAAGGCGAAATACATAAGGGCCGCGTTTAAGGATAAGAAGATTATAATTGCCGTTAATGCAGGGAAAGACCTTTTTGCAATGGCAAACCTTACAAAAGATACAAATGCTGAAACCTTTGTAGAATTATTTAACGAAATACTTTCTGTACTGCAAATGATAGATGCCCTGAAATTAAATCAAAGAACCGGATTCTAACTAAACTCTGCCGTACATATCTTCATATCGTATAATATCTTCTTCCTGAAGGAGATCACCTTTTTGCACTTCTATAACTTCTACATCTTCTTGATAAGGGTTTTGAAGCGAATGGATTGCTTTTACCGGAATATCAACACTGTGCCCTGGAGAAAGGACAAGTTCTTTTCCTTCAAGAATAACCTTTGCCGTACCGTTCAGAATAACCCAGTGTTCGCTTCTGTGGTTGTGAGATTGTAGCGAAAGTTTTTGCCCCGGATTCACGTGGATAATTTTTGTCTGGAACCCGTTACCCTGCGCAATTACCGTATAAAATCCCCACGGACGGAATACTGTTTTATGTACAAGATGTGTGTTATCGTTTTGTTTTTTAAGGGTTTCAAAGATTTTTTTAACATCCTGCGCTCTATCCTTTTTGCAGGCAAGTACAGCGTCTTCGGTTTCTACGATAATAGTATCTTCAAGCCCGATTGTGGTGACAAGTTTTGATGAGGCGTAAACAAATGAATTTTTGGAACCTTCATCAATAACGTGGCCGACAAAAACATTATTGTTTTCATCCTTGTTGCTCACATCATAAATAGACTGCCACGAACCTAAATCATTCCAATCGCTTTCAAGTTTGAGAAGTGCAATTTTATCGGATTTTTCCATAATAGCATAGTCAATCGAAATCGACGGCATTTTGTCAAATTCCACAAACGGAATATCGTTTGTTTTTGTAAAATCAACAGCTTCTTCTATTTTGAAAATGTCTGGTGCGTATTTTTCGATTTCTTTCATCATAACGGAAGCTTTGAACATAAAAATTCCGCTGTTCCAGAAATAAGTTCCTGCCGCGAGATATTTTTCAGCGGTTTTTAAATCAGGTTTTTCTACGAATTCTTTTACTTTGTAACCTGTTTCAAGCGGTTCTGACGTATTAATATAACCGTAGCCTGTTTCCGGATAATCCGGCTGGATTCCGAAGGTTACAATATATCCTTCTTCTGCAAGTTTTTCACCTTTTTTTACTGTAGAAAGAAATTTTTCGTTATCTTTAATTAAATGATCTGACGGAACAACGAGAATAACCGGATCTTTTCCGGTTGTCTGGGTAATATATTTAACCGCAAGCGCTATTGCCGGAGCTGTATTTTTCGCCACTGGTTCTGATAAAATTACCGGTTTTTCTGTCAGTTCTCCTATCTGCATTTTTACATTAGAAGCGTGTTTTGTGTTTGTAATACTTATGATGTTTTCTTTCGGCATACAATTTGCCATTCTTTCGTAAGTACTTTGCAAAAGACTTCTATCCGAAATAATGTTTAACAACTGTTTTGGATAAAGTTCTCTTGATAAAGGCCACAAACGGCTCCCTGAACCTCCTGCGAGAATAATTCCGTACATATCAGCTCCTCTTTTAGTCTAGATAATGTAATTATTATAATATAAAAATATTTTTTCCGTACGGTTTGTAACTTTTTTTGAAAAACTTTTATTTTGTGGAGAATTCTGCTAAAATACTGTAGTTATGATGTCATTTGATAAAAAGACAATCGCGGGAAGTATTGTCGCTGTGCTGGCAGCCGGAATTATAGCCGGCTGTGTGCTGCACCAGCCCCCTGCCAAAACAGAAAAAATTTATGCTAATGCGCTTTCTGATATGAAGAAAGCCGATTATTCAAATGCGTATTATTTATTTTCAAAGGTTAGTTTTTTCTCTCCGCTTAAACCGGTAGCAATTTATCATCAGGCCGAATGCGCTGATAAGCTGGAAGATTTTGATACTGCAGTAAAAAAATATGAGATGCTTTTTAAAATTTATCCTTCCAATAAGTTGAGTACAAAAGCAAAATATCTTGCCGCACAAAATTTAATGAAAAATCATCCTGAATTAGCAGAAAAGTATTTTAAGGAGATTATTGAAAAGGCTCCGCATTCTGATTATGCAATAGCCTCCGAATATTTTTCCGGAGTGCTTTTGATGAGGAGTTTTACCGAAAGTAAAGAGAAAATATTCCCGCGTTCAAAAAAAATTGATGTTGAAAATCATTTCAGACACTACCTTAAAAAAGCTCCGGCCGGCCGGCTTGCAATGAATGTCGTGGATGACTGGATAAGCCTTGATAAAGCAATCGCATCAGACGATTATCTCTTGATGGCTAAATCCTGTTATCTTTTAGGAGATTATAAAAAAGCTAAGTCAATTTTAGATAAAGTTAATCTAAAAGAAAGCTGGGCTATTGATGTCCAAAATTCATATGCTTTGAATAATATTCCGCGTGCAAAATACTTAACGGAATGGGGATTAATGCATCATGCTCAATATATAGATAATGAAGATATTGAAGCTGCTATAGATACGTATTTGAAAATTTTTCCGTCAAAATACGATGGCGCAACAAGATTATTTTACATAGCAAACTCTAAAGGAAAAGATTACATATGGGATATAAAATGTACCTACACTGATTCTCAATACAAATCTCAGTGTTTTAAGGATTTATATTTAAAATATCCGAACAGCAGATATGTTGACGATGCCCTGTCACAGATATTTCTGGAGACAATAAGAAAAAGAGACTACCAGAACGCGAAAAAAATAGGACAGGACTTTTTGAATAAATTCAAGAAATCAGAATTGACTCCGATGGTCATGTACTGGATGGGCAGACTTGCTGAAAAAACGCACGACTACAAGGATTATATGAGCTATTATAAAAGTGTTATAGCAAAATATCCGGATAACTATTATGCTTACCGTGCTTATTTAAGAATGAACCATACTCCGGGGCCTATAATTACGGATTACCTGAAAGAACAGGACGTTGTATATCCGTACAAAAACAAACCGGCAATTATTAAAGAACTTGTAGCGCTTGGAGATTTTGAAATACTGGAAGAACTCGCAGGCAGCGATGAATTTTTGAAAAGCTGGATTTATTATCAGAAGGGCGATTACTCAAAATCAGTCGTAACGGCAAGAAATGCAATGGACAAAATTTCCGTAAAGCCGGATAAATATGATGTGCGCTGGCGTCTTGTCTATCCGCTTCATTTTTATGATGATGTCAAAAAGTTTGCGGATGTTGCAGGGAACAATCCTCCGTTAATGCTTTCCATTGTGAGGGAAGAAAGTTATTTTAATCCGTCAGCAAAAAGTTTTGCAGGCGCAGTAGGGTTAATGCAGCTGATGCCGGCGACAGCATCGGAAATCGCAATAAAGCACGGTGTTAAAAAGTTTACACTCTATAATCCGCAGCAAAATATAATGCTCGGAAATTATTATTATGCATTTTTGAAAGAGTATCTATCGGGGCTTGATGTTTCCTCGATTGCGGCTTATAACGGCGGCATAGGCTCTGTAAACAGCTGGAAAAAAAATATATATTATAATGATACTGATGAATTTGTAGAACAAATTCCTTATCCTGAGACTAAATATTATGTAAAAAAAGTATTCCGCAGTTATTGGAATTATATCAGAATATATTCCGGAAACGAGTAATCAGGAATTAAGACGATTCTAATCTGGTACTGACTCCGCTACAGACAAGCCTGTTCACCTTCAGCTTGCAAGCCGCTAGATTTTACTTTACTGCGGAATGCGACATTTTCACGTACATATAAGCTTATTACAAAAATGGTTGAAGGGTGTTCCTTCAACCATTTTAATTATTCAATTCTCACTAATAACTATGAAAAATATCTTTTTAAAAGTCCGTCAAAGCCTTTACCGTGACGTGCTTCATCTTTAGCCATTTCGTGAACTGTATCATGCACAGCATCGTAGCCTAACTGTTTTGCACGTGCTGCAATTGCAAGTTTACCTTCGCAAGCGCCGTGTTCTGCTTCTGCACGAAGTTCAAGATTTTTCTTAGTAGAATCAGTAACAACTTCGCCGAGAAGTTCTGCAAATTTTGCAGCGTGTTCAGCTTCTTCAAATGCATATCTTTTGTAAGCTTCAGCAACTTCAGGATAGCCTTCTCTTTCTGCTACTCTTGCCATTGCCAAATACATACCAACCTCTGTGCATTCACCTGTGAAGTGTGCTCTCAAACCTTCAAGAACTTCTTTATCTTCAACTTTGCCGTCGCCAACCTTGTGTTCACAAGCGTATACTTTTTCACCGCCGCCAACTTCTTTAAAAGTTGTTGCACCGCAAAGAGGACATCTTTCAGGTGCCTTATCAGCTTCTGTTGACCAACCGCAAACCGTACATACAAATTTTGCCATAATTTCCGCCTTTCTTAATATGTATCATGTTATTAACATAATCAATTGTACAATATAATTTCAAATTTGTAAAGTGGGAATTATTCTCATTTTTAATATTTTGTAATATATTTTTTGAACTGTGTTTAAAATGTCAAAAACATAAGCTGGATGACACTGTTGAATCCGCGGAAATCCCGACATGATCCCGGTTATTCTATTTTAATTTTGCAACCGCAATTATAGGAGAATACGTCAGGGATAAATCCGGATAAGTTTCTTTATACCTGTCGCAGAAAACTTTAACCTCTTTCACACTCAACGGTTTTGAGCAAAGTGCGTTTACTCCGGTATTTTTCATGTGCACAAGAACCTCCAGTGGATTTTTGAAATGCATTGTATATTCAAAACTTTCAAGGGTTAAAATTTCAAAATTTTTCTCAAGAATTTTTTTTATTTCATTAACAGATTTATATTCAAGACTTAAACCAGTGAGAGTTCTTATTTCTTTATAATTATCAGGAGCGAATGTAGTAAACGCAAGAGTTCCGTCCTTTGCAAGATAGGGTTTAAAATACTCAAGAGATTTTTCAAGATTATCAAACCATTGAAACAGAGCATTGGAAATAATCAGATTAAATTGCCGGTTCACATTTAATCTTAAAGCACTTCCGCCGAGAAAGGTATAATCGTTTAAAATCTTATCAATATAAACCTTTGATTTATCGACAATATCATTAGCATAATATTTTTGGAAAGATATCTTTTGGACAAGTTTTTTTGTAAGCAGCCCTGAGCCGCATCCGAGTTCAAGAATAGATGAATAGTTCTCCTCCGGCAGTGCGTCAATTAATTTTTCAGCTGCCAAAGACTGGACAACCGCATATTTTTCATAGGTATCCAGACTTTTTTTAAACTGATTTTTTACTGTTTTCGGGTCTGTGTACATTTTAAAATATCATCCCATCCGTCAAAAGAATAAAACGGAAAATGTCCGCTGTCGAGTAATATAACCTCGGCTCTTCCTTCCCAGCAATTTAACTGGCTCCTTGCCGGAACAATTTTATCCGCACTGCCGATTATAGCATAATCATAGAAATTTTCGTAGGAAATTTCAGCATTTGATATGTAATCCTTTAACGCCGAAAGTTCTTGAGCCTGTTCCGGAATTTCTCGTTTAACCGGATTTTGAAGGTATTTTTCATAATCAGCGTCCTCTTTAAATAAATTTCGCTGAAATTTACCCTGAAGGCCTGTATATACGTGTTTCAACGTCAAATCAAAACTTCTTTGAGGAATTCCAAGTTTATCATCAATCGGAAAAGGGGTTCCGTTTATTGCGATTTTCAATTTAAAATCAGGCAGCATATCCCGAAGAAGATATGCTATATACACACCCATTGACCACGTAACAAGGTAATATTCCTCATAGGAAGGAATCTCAACAGGGATTTCGTGAGTTTTGTAGTCATAAAACATCAAAACATCAAAACTTCCGCAATCGAGCCGCTTAAACGGATTTCCATCAAAACTCCAGCCGCAAAAGAATATTATTAGTTTTTTGTTGTTTTGTTTGTTGAGCCAAGAATACTGCATAATTTCTCCAGATCTTTTTCTTCAATATCAGACGTAAGCGATAACCTTATACGGGATGTTCCCTGAGGAACTGTCGGCGGACGTATAGGAAGCGTAAAATAACCGTTTTTATAAAGGATATCGCACATTTCAACAGTCTTTTCGTTTGAGCCTATTATAACAGGTATGATATGGCTTTCGCTTCCAAATTTTTTGCCTAATTCCAGCATTTTTTTACGTTTTTCATAAGTTTGCGGTAATTCATTTTCAATAATCCACTTTGAAAACGCAATATTTACAGGCGGAAGCGCTGTTGAAAAAATAAACGAACGCGCCGAATTAATTAAGTAATCTATCAGAATTTTCTTCCCTGTTGCAAAAGCACCCATTGAGCCTATAGCTTTGCCGAAAGTCCCGATAAGTAAGTCCACATCTTTTAACAGCCCTAAATCTTCCAACACCCCGAGCCCCGTTTTGCCAAATACCCCGAACGCGTGTGCTTCATCAAGGACAAGGAGGCAGTTGTATTTATTTTTCAATTCAACAAGCTTTGCTAAATCCGCAATATCTCCATCCATTGAAAAAACACTTTCTGAAACTATTACTGCATTTTTAAAATTATTACGTTCTCTGACAAGGAGTTTTTCTAACGCTTCCATATTATTATGCGGATACCTGAAAAATTTTGCCTCTGAAAGCCTCATCCCGTCAATTATGCTTGCGTGATTAAGCTTATCAGAGAATATAACATCCCCTTTTCCGGCAAGAGAACTGTTTATCCCGACATTCGCATGGTAACCGCTGTTGAAAAGCAGTGTCCCTCCGGATTTATATAAATCAGTAATTAAATTCTCCAATTGTTTATAAACAGGCAAAGTCCCCGTCAAAAGTCTTGCAGAAGCACTCCCCGGGGAATACTTATCTCCTCCCTGAGCGTAAAATTTCTCCGTAAGTTCTTTATTATCCGCAAAATTAAGATAATTATTAGAAGATAAATTAAGCAATTTCTCGCCGTTTATATAAATATATTTACCTTCTTTTCTTTCTATCTCCCTGATAAAACGGAAATGAGCGTGTTTTTTCAGTTCATTGATTTTATTTTCATATACATACAACATAACCTAAACTTAAGCTAAACAAGGTTAAATGTAAATCTTTAATACATTCTGCATAGAATAATTACAATTTGTTAAAAATTTGCACATTTTGCATGACAAACTTTTACTATTATTTTATTATTAATTCAACGGAGGTTAAGGGTAGGATGATTGAAGAAATTGTTTCTAAAAAATCAGATTTTGATTTAACGTCAAAAAGTTCTTTTTCGCACGGAGACGACGCTTTTACCTCCCGCTCGTTTGCTGCGCTTCTGGCAAAAAATTTTATTCCTTACTCTCATAAAAAACTGGCTGATAACTATGTGATTATTAAGAGGATATTTAAGTTTCAGGCAGTCCAGAGCAGAATTTCAAATGCCGATAAACAGCTGCTTGCAAAATACGATTTTAATACACTTGAATATACAACTATTAAACAAATGTATGAAGAATTAGCGCTTTTGCAAAAATGGTCAGCTTCAAAAGATGCAAAACTTAAAAACGATGCTGATACTATTATGGAAATTCGTACAAAAGAATTGAAATTTATTGACGCAAACAGTTATGCAAACATCTCAAATGAAATCTACAAAGGCTATATCGCCCTAGAGCATTACTTTGAAGAAATCAGCAAATATAAAGACAGCAAGTAATTAGCTTTATAAAAAGAAACAACCACCATGAACCTGTTTCAGGGTCTCGTTGTTTAGAGATGCTACACTTCGTAAGGACAGGCTCACTCAAAATTTTTAAGATCCTGAAACGAGTTCAGGATGACAAAAATTTTGGTTCGCTTT
>CALUTK010000026.1 GCA_944323675.1 Candidatus Gastranaerophilales bacterium
TCAGCTATAGCTTTTCTAAGACGTTTAATAGCAAGCGGATATTCTGCACGAACATAGATATAACCTTCATCAGCACCGATTGCGAATGCTGCAATTGCCATACCTTCAAGGAGTTTATGCGGGTCGCCTTCCATAACAGATCTATCCATAAATGCACCCGGATCGCCTTCGTCACCGTTACATACGATATAGGATTTGCCGCCTCTGTTGGCTGCTGTGAATCTCCATTTTCTTCCTGTCGGGAAGCCGCCGCCCCCTCTTCCGCGCAATCCTGATTTTTCGATTTCTGCAATTACCGCTTCCGGATCGTTTTGCTCAAGAACATTCGCTAAAGCTTCATAACCTCTTACAGCAATGGCTTCATCAATACATTCCGCGTTTATGTGTCCGCAGTTTGCAAGTGCTGTTCTTGTTTGTTTTGCGTAGAAATTAATATCTTCTGTTTTATGAATATGCTCATGTGTTTTCGGATCAGTGTAGAGAAGTCTTTCAACAGGTTTATCATTTTTGATGTGGCTTTCGTAGATTTCTTCAACATCTTCCGGTTTAACTTTAACATAGACAACGTGTTTATCCGGGATAAGAACAAGAACACCCTGTTCACAGAACCCGTGGCATCCTGTCGGAACGATTGTCATTTTGTCATAATCTGTCAACGGCGATACGTCAGCACCGAGTTCTTTGAATTTTTCAATAACTTTCATAGAACCGTTTGCCACGCACCCTGTTCCTGCGCAAACAAGAACTCTCAGTCCCTGTTTTTTTATTTCTTCCTGAGCTTTTTGCTGCTCTTGTTTTATATCAATTTTTAATGCTGTTTTTTCCATATTATCTGTCCTCTTTCAAAAGGGTATCCAAAACGATTGTGATGGCGTCTGACGTCATCTGCGGATAAACCTTTCCGTTTATAACTACAACAGGTGCAAGACCGCATGCGCCAAGACAGCTTACGGTTTCTAAAGAGAACATTCCATCCTCGGTTGTCATTTTGCCGTCTTTCAAATCAAGTCTTGCTTTAATAGCGTTAAGAACAGGCATCGAACCTCTTACGTGGCAGGCTGTTCCGTCGCACACTTTAATCTCAAATCTGCCCTTCGGCTCTAATGAAAATTGTGCATAAAAAGTTGCAACACCGTATACGGTTGCTGGGGATAATCCCTCAATTTTTGTACCGATATAAATCAAGGCTTCCTCAGGCAGGTACCGGTAAACCTCCTGAACTTTCTGTAGTATCGCAATCAAATTGGATTTCTTACCTTCGTAGAAATTGATAATCTCATCCAATTTTGATGTATTGATTTTGTGAGGATTATCTACTGTCATCTCACACTCCTCCTATATATGTTATTAACACTCTGATTGTAATTTTAACCCAAAAACTTGTACAATCTTAGTGAAATTATCGCATAAGGAGGGTTTAAAATCAAGCTTTTAAGATTTTTTGCCTTTTACTGCATCTGTAAGATTGGAAATATTTCTGTATAACATTTTTAAAAAGTTATCATCATGGCTGATATATCCTGTATGCATATATTCAGTTCCGGCTTCAGTATTTTCCAGCATTCTTGTATTAGACCGTGTATAAATATATGTTTGCTTTGTATCTGCAGGCATTATCGCATCTTTGGCTTTGCCTGTAAGCATGTCTGATACTCTTATTGTAATACAGTCATCTGCTGATTTTGCAAATTCCGGAATGATGTGCTGCGCTCTGCTGATTGTTGATGATGTATCAAATATATCGACACTCACTGTATTCTTTTTTGCAAAATTTGCAATTGTTTCTTTTGCTAATGCAATTTCATTATATGCATCCGTATGTTTTTTTAAACCTGTTGTATCTACCAGACGATTTAATTCTTTCTTATGTTTTTCATATCTACTTAATGCAATTTTGTTTTGAATTTTACCGAAAATTTTGCTGATTCCCATAATTTTAATTCCTTTTTTGTTTTACATTTGCTTCTATAAAAACAGGTAATAAAAATTTTTGCTAATTTATTAATTTTTTGCAATAATCTTTTATCGGACAAATGCCGCACATCGGTTTAATTGGCTTACAAACATTTTGACCGTGGGTTACGAGAAGAGTATTTATATCAATCCAGTGCTTGACGGGAAGTTTTTCTCTCAGCGCAAATTCTGTTTCCTCTGGTGTTTTTGTCTTTACGTAACCCAGTCTGTTAAAAATTCTATGAACATGTACATCCACGCAAATCGCAGGTTTATTAAAACCTCTGCTCATGACAAGGTTTGCTGTTTTTCTGCCGACTCCTTTGAATTTTGTCATTTCTTCTATTGATTCAGGAACCTTGGAATTATATTTTTCAACGAGTTCTTTTGAAAGTTCCACAATCTGCTTTGCTTTATTAGCATAAAATCCGACAGGATAAATTGCTTTTTCTAATTCTTTTACATCACATTTGGCAAAATCCTCAGGAGTTCTCCCTAGTTCCAGCATTCTTAATGTTGCAGGGTATGTGGTTTTATCATTGGTTCTGAGGCTCAATATGCAGGCTATTAATACCAGATACGGATCGTTAAAAGAATCCATCAGATGTACAAAATCACTTCTCGGCTGTTCCGCATCTTTTAATAATCTTACGATTTCATCTATATTATCTTTCTCTTTCAATTTTGCCATTCAAAAGTTCCTCAACATTTATATCTGTTTTAAGTTTCAGTGCATAAATATTATCTTTGTTGAATTTTTTCAATTTTACGGCGTCTTTTTCTGTAGTGACGATTACGCCTTTTATATTTTCAATATCGCTCAGAACATATTGATGATGATCGTCAAACGGAAGCATTTCCTTTATTGTATAATTTTCCAGAAAATCAAAGAACTGTCCCGGCTGCCCTATTGCGCAGAGTGCAGTGATTTCCGTATCAGGAGGAAGGAGGTCGCCGGTTTTTATATTATAAACAGTATCCGGTTCGGTTTTACAGACAAATGTTTGAATTTTCATTCGCTTTTCCATAATTTTAGCGATTTTTTCCGCACGGGCGTGGTCGAGATTTTTACTTACAACAACTAATCTGCCGACCCGCTTGAAGGCTTCCGGTCCTTCTCTCAAAGGTCCTGCCGGCAGAAGTTTTTCGTTCCCGAAGCCTTTTTCACTATCCATTAATACAATATCTAAATCCCGGTGTAATTTTCTGTGCTGAAAACCGTCATCTAGGATTATATTAGTTACGCCGAATTTTTCTATTGCGTATTTTGCGGCTTCATAACGATTTTTAGAAGTGACGACAATTGCCCCTTTGACGTTTTCAGAAAGCCAGTAAGGTTCATCACCTGCAAGGTTTGCGTTATAGTAAATTTTTTCGCCGTCCGATATTAGATTAATCTGTTTATTTGAAAGTTTTCCGCCGTAACCGCGGGAGATTATTGCGGTACGCTTGCCTTTTTCTATAAAATATTTTGCGATTTCAGCAACCACAGGTGTTTTCCCGACGCCGCCCGTTGTAATATTACCGACAGAGACAACAAAAGCATCGACTTTTTTCGGTTTCAGGTACCCTCTGTCATATAGAATATTTTTTAATCCGCTTCCTATTCCATAAAAAATCGAGGCAAATTCAAGGAGTTTCACCAAAGCGCCTTTTGCCTCTTTATCGTAATGTATTTTAGTTATTTCTGTTTTTAAATTTTTCATAAAATTTTATACTTTTGCTATTCACGGGAGAGCAGGTGTGTTTGTTTTCGAAACGATAGCGGGAGCAGGACGGGAGCGTGTTGAAAAAATAAATACACCTGTTCTCCTTAATTATCATTTTAGAACATCAGCCTGAACAGTAAGAATCTCTTATTCAGTTTTTCCGAGAATTGTCTTAAGTTGCAGGCAGTTGCGGAAGTTTCTTCCAACAGTGTCTGCAATTGAGTTTTGTTTTCAGGAGTTACCTGATTTACTGTTGCAAGAGTTGTTGTAATCTGAGCCATTGCGCTGTTTGCATTGTCAACTGTCATTGAAAGTTTGCGTTTCAGGTTTGTATCCTTTGTCATTGAATTTACAAATTCGCTGATTTCATTTATGTTATGCGCAATAGTTCTTATGTCAGACGCCATTTGTTCGGCTTCCTTTTCGTTCCCCATAATCTTGTTCAAATTCTTCGCAAGCTGATCAACAGAATTTGAAGTTGAATAGAGGGTTTCCTTAAACTGCGGATCTCCTATAATATTATTTATATTTATTGATAATTTATTAAAGTCGTTCGTTGCCTGAGTCATGAGCGCCATTAATTCATCAATATCGTCTCTTGAATCATCAAGAAGTTTGTTGACTTTTTCAACTGTTGAGGAAGCCTGAGCAGTTATATCATTGAGGTTAACAACCGTGCTTTTCAAATCGGCAATCATTTGATCAGATAGAAGCATATTAATTTTCTGGTTGGTTTCAGTGAGCGTTTCTGCCGCCTTATACTGCCATTCCATAAAGTCTGCAATACGCATAGGTTCAATAATCGTATAAGGTGAATCCTGCTGCGGGAACGGTAATACCGTATCATCAAGAGTTGATATTCTGAGTTTTTTTGTACCGTCTTTCAGGGTAACAGTTTTACCTTTTACAAATTCAGGAAGAATAAGCCCCGGAAGGGTCACTGTATAATCAATTTTATAAGCATATTTAGTTTTAATTCTCTCTCTGTCAGCGGAAGGAATAGCTTCTGTTGACACCGTTTCAATATTTTTTATAACACCGACATCCCTGTATTCATCATCAAGCTTCATCTCAACAAGATCATCTTTATAGAGAATATCTTTGTTAAACATCGGTATATAAAGAGTTTTTGTCTTTGGCGGTGTAATTTCAAGGAAAAGTTCTCCGATTAATCCTGACTGCTGAATACTAAATAGTGATGCAGGCGGGATTTCAATATCAGGTTCAGTGATTACAAATTTGACCCTGACGTAATTATTTTCACCGTTGATAACCGGAGTAATTTCTTCAACTTGCCCTACTTTCAGACCCATCATTTGCACAGCGGAACCCGGGCGCATGCCGTTGACATCCTGAAATTTGATTTCAATTCTGTCGGCCGATGATATTGCTCGCCCTTTCACCCTCACAACTATACCGAGAAGCAAAACTATTGCTATAAGAGTTAAAAGCCCGACTTTAAATGATGATGAAAATTTCATATAGCCCTTTCCTTAATAAACAGATTTAATAAATTTATTGTATCAAAAACCGTTTATTAATGCAAAAGGTTACAGATAATTAGCAAGGATATTTTTTACATAGTTCTGAGTTTCAGGGTACGGCGGGACTCCGTCGTATTTGTCAACAGCCCCCGGGCCTGCATTGTAGGCGGCCAGCGCTAATATTATATTACCGTTATATTTATTAAGCATTGATTTTAAATATCTGACGCCGCCGTCGACATTCTGCAGCGGATTATAGGCATCCTGAACGCCTAAACCTTTTGCCGTTGCCGGCATAAGCTGCATTAGTCCCATTGCACCGACTTTTGACGTAGCATTTGCATTAAATCCTGATTCTTGTTTTATCAATGCTTTTACTAATTTTTCATCAACCCCGTGTTTTTCACAAACCTTTGATATCATGCTTAATATTTGTGATTTTGAAGTTCCCGCAGCCTGTGAAGCTTTTTGTACGGCGTTTGCTGAACTAATTTCATTAACAGCATTCGTCAGAGTCTGTGCCGGCGTGTTTTTTAAGATATTTGCCTTGACATTCATTGCCTGCGGGCCTAAAAGGAGACTGCCAAAATCTGATTTTGCTGTTTTCATCAGGACATTTTCAAAGGATTGAGTATTTGCTTTCTCTGCAGGATAAATTGTATCAATCGGATTTTTCGCAGTTGTTTGCTGCGGGCCATGAATTTGTTCGTTTAGATTTCTTACCTGATTACTTAATGCTGCATAACGCTGCATGGCAGCAGCCTTGCCGCTCGATGATAACAAATTTTGTATCATTTTTGAAAACATAATTACTCTACCCTTGTCCTGATAACCCTATTATAGGTTTAAACTTCTACCCTGATATCATATAAACTAATGATTTTTGATTAAATGTCAACGTACGGGATTTTGCTGAAGTTCCTGCTTTTTGGTGTAATTTACAAGTGCTTTAAATACTAAGGGGTGCATTTTGCCCTCTTTAACGTCATTGTAAATAATAGTCAGTGCAGTTTCTTTATCCAGCGGGTCTTTATAAGCTCTTTTTTCTGTCAGTGCTGAATATTTATCTGCCATCGCTACAATCTGCAGATTTAAATCAGCATTGAAATTTTTATCAGCAAACGGATACCCCGTTTTCTTTGCATTCTGGTGGTGATTTTTTATAATATTAAGGGTTGTTTTGTCAATTGGACTGTTCTTTAAAAGTTCATAACTAAGCAGTGAGTGTCTGTGCATAATTTCGGTTTCATACGGTGAAAGTTTGCCGTGTTTATTCAGAATTTCATCAGGAATAAGGGCTTTTCCTATGTCATGAAGGTATGCCGCATCGGAGACTGCTTTTTCATTAACTTTGTTTTTCAAAGAGAAAGGTAAATTTTCAACAATCCCTGCAGCAATTTCTCTTGTATCTGCGGCGTGGTTGTTCAGAAGGATATTCAGTTCAGTCATATTTAATTTTACAGGTATATTTACTTCTCCCAGAATTTTTGCAATCTGCGGGTTCGTTTGAATTGCTTTTCTTAAATAGAATTCTGATGTGTAACGATTTGGAGAATCACTTTCAAACTTATCGTTTGTAGTGCCGCCGTTAAAATTTATCCGCTGTCTATAAGAATTCACCCCGTTCGACGGCGAAATTGTATTAATATTTCGGAATTTAAGAAATTCTATTACCACTTATTCTACGCACCAAAAATATAGACCTACTACCTGTATATTTTTATAAAGTATTTTTGAAGCTTGAAATTTCCTGTTTATGTAGAAATTTTAACAAATAATTTATATATGGTTAAAGGAAGGATAATTTTATTTTCTCAACACGCTCCCGCACATGCTCCCGCTATCGTTTCGAAAACAAAATTATCCTTCCTCATAAATAAAATATTATTGTATGATGTAAAATTTTTATTCAGATTAGAAAAATTGTAATATTTAGTGTTAGGATTACAGTATGAATGAAATAAAAAAAGTAATAGTATGCGGGCTTGGTGCCATAGGAACAATTTACGCAGATAAATTTCAGAAATATGATGCTGAAAATTTCAGGGCGCTTGTCGACGAAAAAAGAAAAGAAAAATATCTCAAAAATCCGGTTTATTTTAACGGTGAAAAACTCGATTTTAAATATCTGCTGCCGTCAGACTCTGATTTTAAGGCTGATTTAATTATTATTGCAACAAAGTTTTCAGGCCTTGATGAGGCAATACGTAATATAAAAAATTTTGTAAAAGAAGACACTGTTATTCTGTCGCTCCTCAACGGGGTTACAAGCGAGGATATTATTGCCGCGGCTTACGGCAAAGATAAGATTCTATATTCTTATTTTATCGGACACAGTTCTGTTAGAACCGGAAATTCTATTACACATGATGACGTAAATAATATCGTTTTCGGTGCCGAAAGTAACCTTAATGAAAATGTGTTAAGAGTGAAAAATTTCTTTGATAAAACCGGAGTTCATTACACAATTCCTGATGATATAAAGCGTTCAATGTGGCTTAAATTTATGCTGAATGTTTCAGCGAACCAGCCGACTGCAATTTTAAGGATGACATTTGGCGAAATGCTGCAGAATAAGCATTTCATGGATTTTGCCGTAAAAATTATGGAAGAAGTCCGGGAAATTGCAAAAGCGGAAGGCATCCGGAATACCGATACCATGATTGCAGAAACTGTAGACCATCTTAAGACAATGGTTCCATGGGGCAAAACATCCATGCTGCAGGATGTGGAGGCAGGTCGAAAAACCGAGGTTGATATGTTTGCAGGAACCGTTATTGATTTCGGTAAAAAGCATCATATTCCAACTCCGTATAACTCTATTTTGCGTAATATGATTAAAATTATTGAAGAAGATCAAACACTAAAAGAACGGGAAAAAATTCACACCTCGTAACTGAATGTACGTTTTATCTTGCGATAATGAGATTACTTATAATCTGAAAAGCTCAAGGAATAGACCATTATCCCTAATAGGCATCTGTACTATTTGCACACAAGCTTATTCCCCGAGTTGCATAATTTTTTTTATCTGTTAATATAATAATTGAAATGGATACATTAATTACCTCAAAATTGCATTTGCATCATCATATCAACCTGAAAAGGCTGTAGAATTGATGCTGCGCAGTTTTTAATATTTTAGGTAATTCAATTCTTTTATAACGGTCTTTTCAGGAACCCCGCGCGCAAAAGACAGCTTACAGATGAAAAGAATTGGAGATTAAAAATGTCAATTACAGGTATAATATCGGCTATTGGAAATAACAGCAGCATTTACCCGCTGTTAGTCAGAGACTGCGGAATAGAAGTCCCGACAAAGGTTTATTTAACATATAAAGAAAACGAAAACGATAAAAAAATACAAAAACTCGCAACCCGTGAAAGGTTTATAGATGAATATATAGGCTCTGCAATCTGGCTCGGCGGAATCCCTCTGGTTGAATATGCCGCAAATAAATTCATTAAAGCAAAAGGATTTAACCCGACGATTAACCTGAAACTTTTGAAAGAAGAAGAATACCAGGGGCTTGAATACAATATAAAAAAATTTGAAAAGCTGGCGCCTGATGCCGTTGAAGATTTAAAAAAATTAACAGACAGTGCAGCGAAAACAACTTATAAAACACTGCTTGGTGCGAGATTTCTTGCAGCAACACTTATCCCGATAGCAGTCATCGGGTTTATTCTCCCGAAAATGATTTTTGCCTCTTCCGCTAAAAAAATTGCTGAAATGAAAAAACAAAAAGAAACAGAAAAGAAACCAGTCGAAATTGAAAAACTAGTGCAGGGGAAAAAGACAAAAGAAACAACATTTACAGGTAACTTAATGTCAACTTTAGCAAATTTTTCAACAAAAGAAAAAATGGAGGTTATTGACGGCGGCTACGCGCTAGGCCGCATTGTGACCGCAAGAAAAGGCCCTGACGGAAACCGTAATGAAGCAAAAGATATTGCATTTAAAATGGCCGGTATGATGTATTTGAATTACGTTGCACCGCAGCAGATTGAAAAAGTATTGAACTTTTTCTGCAAAAAAGTTTTTAAACTTAACACAAATCTTGATCCTCTTATGCTTGAGGACAAAGAGTTTATAAACCAAATTAAAGAAGGGAAATTGCAGCTTCCAAAATCCGACAGTGCAAAAGATTTACTGGATTTTGTAGACAATAATCCGAAAAGCCTGTTTGTAAAATACGCTGATAAATTTGAAAAAATTAAACTTCTAAAAAGCGGAATCCGTGACCCCAGAGCCTATGTCAATATTAAAAAACTTGCTGAATTTAAAAAAGAAATAGAAGAATTTTCTAAAAATGCACGTCTGGCAAAATCGGCTGAAAAGTTTGCAAAACGTGCAAAAGGCGTTAAAACATTTAACATACTGGCAAATGTCGGATTCAGCAGCTTTTTGCTTGCTTATTGCCTTCCGAAAGCACAATTTGCATTCAGACGTCTTGTGACAGGGTCGGAACTTGAACCGGGAATTGTAAATGCAAATATGGAGGTATAGTCACTATTTCAATTTATGCGATATAAAATATCAAATTAATAATAAAATCCGCAATCAGCATATATATAGTAGAAAGGATTGCCGCCTGAGTTGTTGAAGTTCCGACTTCTTTTGCGCCGCCTTTTGTTTCGTACCCCTGAGTTGCACAGACTAATGATATTAAAACGCCGAATACTGAAGCTTTTAAAAGACTTATGTAAATATCTTTTGTTGCAAGCCATGACCACACGGAATACATATATCTTTCAGGATGAAGGTCAATAGTAATATTAGAAACCAGTAAGCCGCCCGCAACCCCGATAACTTCCGCTAACAGAACCACCATAGGAACCGTTATTGCCGCAGCTATAATTCTCGGAGTGAAATAGTACCCTACAGGATCGACCTTCAAAGTTTTCATAGCATCAACCTGAGAGGTTACCTGCATATTAGCGATTTCAGCAGAAATAGCAGTCCCTGCGCGTGCTCCGATTGCAAGTGCGACAAACCCCGGTGCAATTTCCCTTATCATAACGATTGCAATTGTTCCCCCGATATAAGCTTCCGCTCCTGTCATAAGGAACTGTTTTGCAACCTGTATTGCAATAACCGCCGCTGCAATAAATGCAATAATCAAAGATATAGGAAGTGAGTCATAACTAATTGATGCCGCCTGAGCTATAACTGCATCAAAACGTAATTGTCCTGTGAACAGATACTTAAGACTCCTTATTAAATTTTGAACACAAAGTCCCAGAAATTTTATCATGATATCCTGAAAAATCGGCGGGAACGGTTAATTCCCGCCTTTAAAAAGTTTAATATACCGGCATACACCAGTGTTTATATTTGGCAACTTTACCTCTGACTACATCAAAGTAAAGTTTTTGAAGTTCTTTTGAAATCGGTCCGACCTTACCGTCGCCTAAATCTCTGTTATCAATACTAACGATAGGGCTGATTTGAGCGCCTGTACCGCAGTAGAAGGCTTCATCAGAGATATAAAGTTCAGTTCTGTCGATTGCTCTTTCTTCGGTTTCAATTCCGAGGTCTTTTGCAAGTTCGATTATAGTATTTCTTGTAACTCCGACAAGGATGTTATCTGTTTTCATTGTTGTAACGAGTTTTCCGTTTTGAACAAGAAAAAGATTCATAGCGGAACCTTCCGTAACCTGACCTGCTTCATCAAGAACCACAGCATCATCAAAGCCCGCATTATGCGCATCTGTCTTAATCAATGCAGCGTTAGCGTAAGACCCTGCAACTTTTGCTCTCGGCGGAATTGCGTTATCACTGTTTCTTCTCCAGCTTGAAACGCAAACTTTTAACCCTTTTGATGTATCAATATAATCGCCCATTTTGTTGCAAACAAGCATATAAGAATCTTCGTTATCAAATAACCCAGGACCGACTTTTTGAGCGGATTTATACAGTGTCGGACGCATATAAGCATCCTGTCTGTAGTTATTTTTCTTCAACAGTTCAACTGTTGTTTTGCAATATTCTTCAACTGTATAAGGACTTTTCATGTACATAATTTTTGCACTTCTGAGAAGTCTTTCGTAGTGCTCAGGGGCTCTAAAAACATACAATTGTTTTTCTTCCTCATTCCAGTAAGCGCGGATACCTTCAAAAACAGCAGTACCGTACAAAAATGCATGGGTTCTGACAGGAATCATTGCCTTATCGGCTTCTACCATCTTCCCGTTCATAAAATAATACTCTGTCATAATTCCTCCTTAAAAAATATTATTTTTACTATACCATAAAATAACAATTAAGGAGAGAATATTTACATAATATTAAAATCTGCTACTTTTTCGTTATCTTTGCAATCTGAATAAACTTTTTGGCATCGTTAATAGGGATTGCAAAACCTATACCGATATTGGAAATATTATTATCAGGGTTATAAATTGATTGATTAATGCCGATAACTTCGCCCGACGTATTTAATAATGGCCCGCCCGAGCACCCGGGGTTAATGGCGGCATCAGTCTGGATTTTATTTTTCGCGTAATCAATTCGTGAAATTATTCCCTGAGTCAGCGTTCCTGAAAATCCGAAAGGATTTCCTATCGCAAGCACCTTCTGACCGACTTTAATCTTCTCGGAATCTCCGAACTTAATGGTTTTCAGAGGTTGTTTCGGCTGAATTTTTAAAAGCGCCAGATCGTTATTTTTTCCCATCTTTGATACAACTTTTGCCTTATAAATCTGACCTCCGGAGGTCTTAACATCAATATCGACACCACCTTCCACAACATGCGAACCCGTCAGAATTAGTCCGTCTGATGTCACAATACAGCCGGTTCCCGCTGATACTCCATCGTCAAGCTGGGCTTCTATCGCAACAATTGCCGGATTGATAGCCTCGTAAACCGATATGCTGATTTGTTCGTCAGCTGTATAATTAGCACTAAATACAGGTGTCATTAACGTAAAATTTAACACTGCCATAGCTATTACTAATATTATTCTGATAAACATAACTTTCCCCTTTATATACATACATTATTTCAGTTTTTAGCAAATCTTCACCCGCCGGCTAATTTTTTTTGCGGTCTGTTATTGAAATTATTAAAATTTTAATGTATAATAACTCTCAAAAGTTAATATTTAATTAACCTCAGATTATAAAAGGAGAAAAAAATGAGCAGAATTGATTCTTTCAAAAGAGACTTAGAAGCTAAAAAAGCTGTAAAAATTATCGCAGGTATTGATAATTTTGATATTGAAAATATTAAAAAAGTTGTAAAATCAGCAGAACAGGCAGGCGCAAGCGCTGTTGATATCTGTGCCGATGCTGATATCGTTAAAGAAATCAGAAGTATGACAGATATGCCGATATTCGTATCTTCAATCGTTCCGGAAGAACTTTCAAGAGCAGTTGAACTCGGCGCTGACGCTATTGAACTCGGCAACTTTGATGTTTTATACAAAAAAGGCGCCTCTTTCTCAAAAGAAGATGTTCTTGCACTTGTTAAAAGAACTCTTGAAATCATTGACGAAAAAGTATTCTTCAGCGTAACAATCCCAGGTGAAATTTCTGTTGCTGACCAGATTGAACTTGCAAGAGAATTGGAAGCTATGGGCATTGACTTAATTCAAACAGAAGGCCACTTCTCAAAAGAACAGGCTGAAGGTGTCAGAGGATTAATGGAAAGAGCCGAACTTACACTTTCTAACACAATTGAACTTTCAAGAAATGTTGAAATGCCTATTATGACAGCTACAGGCATCAACCCGACTACTGCACCTTTTGCATTCGCAGCAGGCGCAAGCGCAATTGGCTGCGGTTCTTGCATTAACAAAATGAATTCTGAATTATCAATGATTGCAACCGCTAAACAGCTTGTTGAAATCGCTTCTAAAAATGCAGAAAAAGTTGCAGCTTTGGTATAAATTTTAAATAATTATTTTTGACAACAGCCTTATGCAAAATTGCATGGGCTGTTGTTTATTAGAAGGTTTATAATTTATTTTAGCAGTTACCCCTGATTACAATTTTTTCCAATGTTAACCAAATTTACAAAGTAATCAAAGTTGTATTTGTATATTATAATAATTTTATGAGGAAGAAAGTAATTGCATATCTGCATACACACTGGGACAGGGAGTGGTACAGGGAATTTGAAGTTTTCAGACTCCGGCTTTTGAGGGTATTTGATAATGTTCTCGAAATGCTTGAAAAAGGCTCTATTCCTTGCTTTTATTTTGACGGACAGACGGCAGCGCTTCTGGACTATTTGGAATTAAGACCGGAAAAAGAACAGCAGGTCAGGAAATTTATCAAAGAGAAAAAACTCTTTATAGGACCGTTTTATACTCTTGTGGATGAACTTTTAACCGACAGAACAGCGTTTGAAAAAAACCTTGAAATCGGACTTAAAATCTCACGGGATTTCGGATGTGAAGATTTTATAGGATATCTAGCAGACACCTTCGGGCACAGCAAAAATATTCCGCCAATCTTAAAAGAATTCGGGATTGATAAATGCATGGTCTGGCGCGGCTGCGGGGATATTCCTGCTGAATTCAGGTTCAACGGAATTGATACTGTTAATCTTATCCGCGGGTATTTTATGGATATTTTTTCCGCGCCGATGACAATTGAACAAAAAGCAGAATGGATGAAAGGAAACCTTGATAAAATAGCCGCAAAATCATCAAATGTGCTATTGCTTCCGATTGGTGCCGATCACCTCGGTGTTGAACCTGACATCGCAGACCAGATTGAAAAAGTGAACAATCTTTTAGAAGATTACGAAATAACTCTCGGCTCCCCGTTTGATTATTTCAAACTCGTAAAAGACAATTTTAAAAATTTTGAGTGGAATGACGAACTCCGCGACAATTCAAAAACCTTTATCCTGCCCGGAAGCTATTCTGCCAGAACGAAAATCAAACAGCTTAATACTGAAGCTATATACAGGCTTGATTTTGCAAACCGGATACAAAAACACTACGGCTCAAGGTACGACTGCGTAATTGAATATGCCTATAAACTACTATTACAAAATCAGGCACACGACGGAATTTGCGGCTGTTCAACCGATGCAGTCCATAGAGAAAACATCACCCGCTACGAAAAAATCATCCAAATCGCAGATACTATTGTTGAAGAATTAAGATTAAAGCATAATTTTAAAACTCCTGTAATAGAAAGCACGACAACATTAGAAGGCTACGAAATCATAGAAACGCATAAAGGCTTTGATAATAAAATTCTGTATGATACACAAAAAATTCCTGTAACAGAGGATTTGACAGACATTTATACATTACGCAAAAAGCCTGAAAACCTTACGGATATTGATTTAAACATAAAAGACGAAAAACTCTTCGCAGATAATATTCAAATAGAATTTGTCCGCCGCGACGATCTTGGCGACACATATAATTTTGCACCGCGTGAGGACGATTACGGCGAAGTTGCGAAAGTATTTGAAATTAGCGATAACACAATCAAAACAAGCTTTTTCAACGTCGAATTCTACAAAACCGAAACCCTTATTAATTTTAAAATTAAATGGAATAATAATTTAACGGATAAACTCTGGCAGGTTCGGTTTAATCTTGAAAAACCTGTTACAGAAACATTTTCGGAAGATATGAATTCAATAATCAAGCGAAAATTTGACCCTGATTACGATATGCGAAAACACCTGCCGAAAATCCGAGGGATTGAAACAAAATCCAACTTTGCTCCGATGCAGAGATATGTGGGGGCGCAGGGGTTCGGAATTATCACAAAAGGACTCACAGAATATGAAGTATTCCAAAATTCGCTTGCAATAACAATTTTACGCAGCATAGGGATTATCTCAACCCCAAAAAATCCTGCCCGTTCAACCCCTGCAGGTCCGCCGCTTGCGGTACCTGAAGCACAGCAGATAGGACAAAACACGGCAGAATTTTCTATAGGATTTTTCTCTCCGGAAGAAGCTGAAACCAGAATTTTAGAAGTCTTTCCTCTGGCTGATTTTGAGGATTAGTGTTAAGAAGTGTAAAGAAATAATGTTGATATAGCAATTATATATTCCAAAAATACTTTATTAATATGTAAACAATATCGATTAAATAAACACGAGACATAAAACACACACTTACTAACTACACTACCTACTACACACTAACCTTCTACACACACGAGGAATTACAAAAAGAATTCCAAACTCTATCGAAAGATAGGGTTTTTTATTATGTTTATTTTTGAAATCATTCTATTACGAAATGTAACGAAATAAATATCATATAGCAATTATATACATCAAAAATACTTTACTAATATGTAAGCAATATCGATTAAATAAACACGAGACATAAAACACACACTTACTAACTACACTACCTACTACACACTAACCTTCTACACACACGAGGAATTACAAAAAAGAATTCCAAACTCTATCGAAAGATAGGGTTTTTTCTTTTATATAGAAAAAAATCTGCAAATACTTTTTATTATTAATAAAAAAATCAACAATACGACAATACGCCGAAACCCGCGTCTTTATACATTCTTAATATGCAAACGCTTGACCTTTTTTGAAAAAAGTATTCTAATAAAATACGTGGAATATTTTTACAAAGAAGAAAAGAGGACTACATGAAAGAATTTATGCACACAAGACTCGACAACAAAGAATTTTCGGATGATGAAATTAAGAGCCTGATAAAAGAATACAATATCAAGTTCATCAAATTGCAATTCGTTGACATAAACGGGCAGGTTAAAAATATGACCATACCGTCGCAGCACATCGGAAAAGCTTTGAATAATGAAATCATGTTAGACGGTTCTTCTATAAAAGGTTTCAGAAGCATTGAGACTTCTGATATGTTTTTCCACCCTGACAAAAATTCGTTCCAGATTTTACCTTGGAGAGAACATGACGGAATGCATTCCGCAAGATTAATCTGTGATATTTATAACGCAGACGGGACACCGTTTGAAGGGTGCCCGAGATGCAATTTGAAAAGAGTAATGAAAGAAGCTGAAAAAATGGGGCTTTCTATGAATGTCGGTCCTGAAGCTGAATTTTTTCTTTTTGCAAAAGATAAGGACGGTAATGTCACAACTACAACGCAGGATCGCGCCGGATACTATGATGTAGGCCCTGAAGATTTGGGAGAAGACGTTAGAGCAGATATTGTTCTCACATTACAGGAAATGGGATTTGATATCGAGGCCTCCCACCATGAAGTTGCAGACGGGCAGCACGAAGTTGATTTCAGATACGCAGATATTCTAACTGCTGCTGATAACGTGGCAACTTTCAAGATTGCAGTGAGGGCAATTGCAGCAAAACATAATCTCCACGCAACATTTATGCCAAAACCTATATATGGAATTAACGGTTCCGGCATGCACTGTAACGTATCACTGTTTAAAGACGGCAAAAATGCATTTTACGATGAAAAAGCAGAATACCAGCTTTCAGATGTTGCGAAATACTCTATCGGCGGTATGCTTAAACACGTCAAAAGTATTACAGCAATCCTTAACCCGACCGTAAACAGTTACAAACGTCTTGTTCCGGGTTATGAAGCTCCGGTATATCTGGCTTGGTCTTTAGCAAACAGAAGCGCACTTTTAAGGGTTCCTGCAAAACGAGGAAACGCAACCAGAGTAGAACTTCGCTCCCCTGATCCTGCCTGCAATCCGTATTTAGCATTTGCGGCAATCTTAGAAGCTTGTCTTGATGGTGTCAGAAACAAAATTGACCCGCCGGCTCCTGTTGAAAGCAATATCTATAAACTCACAACAAAAGAACGTAAAAAACAAAGAATTGATTCCCTTCCGGGAAGCCTTGCAGAAGCACTCGACCTGATGGATAAATCATTAGTCGGACGCGCAGCACTCGGAGAACACGCTTTTAATGAATTTATGTCCGCTAAGAAAAAAGAGTGGGATTCATTTAGAACCTACGTCTCCCAGTGGGAAATCGACAGGTACCTTGAAAGATACTAATAAAAGCTTAAAGCCTCTCATTTATGAGAGGCTTTTTAAATACTCTGTTAATTCTTTCATAGAATAAATGTTTTTGATAACAAAAAAGTCTTTTCCGATTTGTTCTTTTACATAGGAAAGGGTTTTTCCGTCAAGAAAATCCTCGCTGTACGGCCTCAGCATTACAGAAGGGATTACGACAAAATCACCGGATTTATCTTTCAGAGCGGCTATCAAATCGTCAGTTGTAATTAAGCCCGCAACCGTAATATTCTGCCCCCAGTAATTTGATTTAACCGGGACAACTTCTGTTGTAAGATTTTTGATTTTAGAAAGTTTTTTACAAATTTCATCAAGCGCGGTTTTTGCGGCAAACGATGTTGCAAAAAGAATTTTCAACGGCTTTTTGACTGCGTTTGGAAGTTTAAGTGCTTTAAAATCCTCCAGCAGGCATCTTATTGACCCCACACCGTCTTCTAACTGCGAAAAATTCCCATAGTATTTTGCTGGCGGAATATCCCGCTCTGCCAGAAGGAAAAATTCATCCGAGCAGCAAACTCTTTTGTATTTTGAGGCTATTTCAAGAGTTTCTACAGCGCATGTCTTATCTACCTGTTTTAGATTCTCTGTACGGAACTGAGTAACCCCGACAGGGACTATTGCAACGGATAAAACAGTATTTTTCAATTCAGCAAGATCAGATAATGTACGCTCAAGTTCTTCTCCGTCATTATACCCCGGACAAAGTACAATCTGCGCGTGAAACGGGATTTTATTCTTCCTGAACCATTTTAAATTTTCTAAAGCATTTCCGGCATTCGGGTTTCTCAGCATTTTTGAACGCAGTTCAGGATTTGTGGTGTGAACGGAAACATAAAAAGGTCCGAGGTGCATTCTCTTGATACGCTCCTTATCTTCTTCCGTAAGATTGGTGAGCGTAATATATGTTCCCTGCAAATAAGAAAGCCTGTAATCATCGTCTTTTACGTAAAGAGTCTCCCTCAAACCTTTTGGCTGCTGGTCGACAAAACAGAAAATACATTTATTCAAACAAGGTTTTACTCTGTCAAACACAGCACTTTCAAATACGATACCCAGCTCCTCATCGTAATCCTTTTCAAGTTCAATAACTTCAATATCCCCGCTTTTCTTTTTAACCTCAAGCGTTAGAAAATCACTTTTGCAGTAGAAATTGTAATCAATCATATCCTGCATTTTGTTTTCGTCGATTGATACAATTTCGTCGCCGGATTCAATTCCGAGTTCTTCCGCAATAGAACCTTCCAGAACTTTATTAACTATTGCGCTCATTATCTTTTTCAAACCCTTCTATAATTGTTATTAAATTGGAATACTCGCAAATGGTATTATCCAGCAGAATTTTTTCGTAAAAATTCTTTTCCGTGTATTCATCATTCAAAATCTTTTCTGCACAGATTTTAAAACTCATGGCTAGAGATTTCAAATCAAAGAAAAGCTGTTTTTTTTCTTCATAATCCAAAAACTCGGCACATGAAAGCTTTATTTTTGCATTTGTAATAAACTGGACAGGATTATCGCTCAGTTTTTCAAGCGTAAGTCTTTTCAATTCTTGAAGCCCTTTTTTTGTTGCAAGATAATATACCGAAAGCTTGCCGCCATCAGACATCATCTTACGGGTAGAAAGAAAGTCATTAAATTCCAACCGCCGCAAAGCAGGCTTCAACGCGCCGAAACTCGGGCGTGTATAAACCCCGAATTCACTTTCTATACCCTTTTGAATGGCATACATTGTGAATTCCCGTTTTGATACCATATATAAAATCAGCAAATCAATCATAAATTTAAAATAGCATAAATTTATTTAATATTCAAAAATCTCAAAAAACTTTTAACAGCGCCTGCTCTATCATGCCTGTGCGGCACATTTGCCTCCGGATAATATTTTTCGTAATTTCTAATGATATTATCCGGAAGATTTTCACCTCGCTCGAGCGTTTCAGAAATCATTTCGATATATTCATCCTGCTCTTCTCTGTACATAATATCACGACGTCTTAAATCCTCGTCCGCTTCATAATGAACAAGCGCATGGTATGCAGCCTCAATACTCTTATCACCTGTATCGAACGGAAAATTTTTAACAGCCTCACCGACGGTTAACGCTCCGATTAAAACTTTTCTGAGCAAAAGCGCAACGTACTCTCTGGTATTAAATTCGTCAGTCATAATTATATTACTAAATCAAATTCTTTTTCCACAAATCTGATAAGGCATGCATAATCCGAATCAAAGAACTGTTCAGCAAGTTCTTTCACGGAATCCATTGCCATTTCGCGTTTATTCATAGTTGCTTTATAGAAGAATTTTTTACCAACCTTATAACGCACAAGAATACTTTTCACAGTCAATCTGTCCATAACCGTTTTAATAGTCGTGTAAGCTCTTTCTATACCATTTTCGGATAAGTCGTCAACAACATCCTGAATGGAAATATCTCTGTCTTCATACTCGGATGTCATTCTCCAAATTGAGTTTAAAATGTCAATTTCTAACTTACCGCACACCATATAATTCCTCTACTTTCTTTTTTCTGACTAATTACTAACATTGTAACATAAAATTCCGAAATTGCAAGCACATACTACAGTTTGTTTACAATTCCATCTCCAAAATATCCGGTACTTTTTTAAAACTGCTCCGTTTTGTTCTAACCTTGTCATTTTGTTTTTTTGTTTTTTCTGACACTTTTCTATATGCGTTATCAATTGAGATTTTTGAAAGCGGCTTACGGGTTCTTCTGTCGTAAAATGTCAGCCAAAACTTGCGGTTAATATTATCAACGGCAAATGAAATATGCCCGACGACCTTATCACCCGGTTTTATCTGCTTAAACATGAGCTTTGTATCACCGAAAATTGACGGTCGAAATATTGCGTTATAATCATTCACGAGCGCCAAATCCAAACCTGAGAAGGTTTTATCCGACATATTTGTAATCATAATCGTAAGGGTAATCGTATTTGCTTCACCGAAAGGATCTTCTTCATGTTTGATGTCACTTATCATGATATCAAGACCCGGATAGAAAAGTTCATGCTGCATAAGAGCGGTTTCACGATATACAGGTAGAGTGACAGAGGTATTAATCTTAACCTTAATTTCATCCCCCGGCGCGATTAAAACATCATGACCTTTTCTCATAAGCGCGGCGCCAAGTCCTATTGCACCGCCTAAGGCGGCACCGCCTGCGAGAGTATAACCTTGAGATGCAATAGCAGCTTCAAGTCCCAGCCAATTTAGAGCCAGAAATCCGCCCACAGCACCGCCCGCAAGAGTATATCCAACATCCTGCGCAACAATTTTTGACGTCTGTACAACCGGATTCATTTTTGTGGACATTCTGCCCTCTATCGGGATTTCCCTTCCGTCTGGCGTAATCAGATAATCGAAATCCAGCGAAATCTGAGCAGGACGCCCGAGACGCTTTGCTTCTTCTGTTTTTGAAATCCTTCCGTGAGCAAGGGTGCCTTTCGGGATAAGTACACCTGAATCGCCTGATACATCATTCACTACTTCCGCAAAAAATTCGTCGCCTTCTTCATTTATATTTGAATCAAGCACCTGAGATACTGTCATGTGAATAACGTCAGACCGTTCTAGTTTTTCAACTTCGCCGGTAAAAAGTTCACTCTGGAGTTTCTGCAGCTGGTCAGTTTTCTCCGCATGACCTTCAAAGACCGGATCTGCGAGCACAGGGGCATTAAGAGACAAAAAAGATATCAATAAAAATGAAGATATTACTTTTTTCATAACAGCATTATACAACACATAAAAAACATTGCTACAAATTTACAAAATTACATGGTAGAATAAAAAGCGGTAAGATAGACATTGCCCAAATAAGAAACTTATATCAATGTTAACACCGAACGTTCAAAATATTGTCATCCTGAACTTGTTTCAGGATCTAAGAATCAGAGAGATGCTGAACGAGTTCAGCAAGTCAATATTTTTGCATTCGGCAGCAGTTGCGGTTATGTATCAAAGAAGAAGGAGACAACAATGGAACAACAAAAACGCTGGTATGATATAGACCCTGTTGTAAGCAGAGCAGTTGCGGTATTGGAAACAGCGCCGGAAGAATTACAGGTAATTTGTGCAGAATACGTAATAGACAGGCTTAAAGACCTTGATTTTCCGATGAGTCTAGAGGAACAGTATCAATACATTCTGCGCCGCTGGTATGACAAAAACATAAAAGTTTCGCACGCAATGGAATACCTGAAACACGCACCGGAAGAATTACGCCGCGAGCTCGCACTGGATATTATTGAACATATTGAAAAAAATATTGATAAATAACTTACCAGTAACAGGCTCCTTCAACTTTTTCGGCTCCTTTAGGTCTCTCGCTTGAGTCAGGGCGAATCCAGTGTTCATTATAAAAAGTTTTTTCAAGCACACTGTCCCACCTGAAACCCTTGATACCAAAGAGAAGTTGGGTCGCCCCCCCCCCGTGTATTGCTTGTTTTCCAAGGCTTTTGACGAATTGAGCAAGAAATATTCCATACGCGCCTGCGCCTATTATTGCTATATCAAAATCAATTTCTTTTATTTTTGATTTCATATCATTTAAGGCATCAAACCAGGTTTCGTAAGGCAGCCCTTCCTTATTATCAGCCAGACTCTGCACCGGCTTCATTGTAATAAGTTCAAAGTCAGGCAAAGTCTCAGGATTTTCAAATAGTTTTTCACGTTTTTTATACTGCTCCTGAATAGATTTTTCAAACGGATGGATGACAAGAACTTTTTTACCTTTCAAGGCTCTTGACCACGGACGTTTAAACCAGATAGGACAAATTGAATTTAAGTGTACAAGTTTAGCCGATTCTTTAAGATATCGGCGACACATCTCTTCTTCAAACGGTCTGAACCAGCATCCCAGAATATCAATATCCCTTGTAATTGATACCATTTCGCAGGCAAACTTATTCAAATTATAATCATCTGTAGGAAAGAAACCGGCATTAACAGACATTGCAAATTTTTGACTTTTACTATAACGTTCCCATCGCAATGAATGCTCAAAAAATTGTCTTACAGTATTTAACTCAACACTGCCAAATCTGCAAATTAAACAAGGCTCTCCAGACATTAATTTTTCATAAATCAAATCCTGCGAATCTTCATATAAATGGATAAATTTATCTCCGTAGTAAGGTTTAACTAACTGAGAATCTTCTCTTCCCCTCAGAAAATTAATCCACTTTTGAAATATTCTTATTCTAGCCATATACCTCCAAAATAAACTAAATCTAATATAAAAGGTTACACGGCACCAGAATAAAACTTTATCCCTTTACGCCGCAATAAAATTCAAGCTTAAGAATTATCACAAAATTCTATGTACATTATCCTATAACAAAAATCAAAATCTTACCAGTAAGCCATAGTGCCTTTTTCAAAAAGTTCAGCTCCATCCGGAGTCTCTGATTTTGACGGACGAACCCAGTATTCGTTGTAAACCAGCGATTTAAAAGAGGCATCCCATCTTGAGCCCTTTATACCAAACAGAAGTTGTGTAGCACCACCCATATGAACAGCTTTTTTACCCAGCGATTTACAATATTGAGCTAAAAATATACCATATGCACCGGCTCCAATTATAGCGATATCAAAATCAATCTCTTTAATATCTTCTTTCATCTTAGCCAGCGCCTCAAACCAGGTTTTATATTTGAGGCTATTTTTCGCCCGCCCGATACCTTGAACCGGTCTATATGTAATTAAATCAAATTCCGGCAGAACCTCCGGATTTTTAAATAGTTTTTCACGCTTTTCATATTGCTTTTTAATAGTTTCATCAAACGGATGTATTACGAGAACCTTTTTATCTTTTAACGCTGCAGACCAAGGTTTTTCATATAAAAAAGGAGAAGATATTGCGTTAATAGTAATTAAATCTGCATGCTGAAGGTATTTTTCAATAACTTTTATTTCAAATCGGTCACAGCGGCAGCTCATTACATCAACGTCTTTGAGTAAATCCAGATGCTCACAGGCAAAACGCGTCATATTATAATCATCCACAGGAAAGAATCCCGCAGTATTCGTAAACCAATCTTTATGCCATCTGTCATATTTCGGATGCCCATTTTTAGAATTGAGCATCATACGAATAGTATCAAGTTCAAGTGTGCCAAACCTGCATATCATCTGAGGATTATCTGATAGAAGATGCCTTTTAACAACTTCGCATGCATCTTCAGCCTCATAAACAAACTTTTTCCCTATAACAAGCCTCGGAGTATGTTTATTAGGATCAATAATAGATCTTTTCCCCCTTATAACATCAACCATAAACTGCAAAGCTGAACTACACATAAATCTCTCCTAATTAAATAATTTATCTTAATTTAAACTAGCATAAATAAAAAATTTATACACTCTATTATGTAAATATATAGCCATATGGCTATTAGAAATGTTATGTTTCTTAACATCTAGCCTAAAATTTTATTATATAGTTTAATAAAAGTATGACAGATGAAATAAATCGCAAGGTAACAAATATATTTTCCAGACACAACAAGTCTCTGCCGCCCGCAACTGAAGAAAAAGTTAAGTTCTACGCGGGATTCAATTATGTACGTATTGACAGGGACACCAACGGGAACAAATTCAATCCGGACTTACTTCTCAAATACGCACAAGGATGCCACTATATTGTCCGCGTTATGAGAGAATATAAGGGAGAAACTGTTCTTTATAATTACGATGTTCCTAACAGCGATTTATTCAAATTTATTAAATCTTTTGAGGAAAATACTCTCGACGGAAAAATTATTGAAATCGAAAAATATTTTCCAGATGAATTAGCTTAGCAGGATTAAAAATGGATTGTTTTTTTAGAGATTATCACGAAGCCTTATTTAAATGTAATAAGCCTTACCAGTACGTAGGCGGAGAATTTTTATCTTATAACAAGGATTTCGACAGTGCAAAAGTAAGATTTGCATTTTGTTTTCCTGATAAATATGAAATCGGGATAAGCAATCTCGGGGTAAGGGTTTTATATGATTTAGTGAACAGGCATGAAGGTTTTATGGCGGATAGAGCCTACGCACCGGAACCTGATTTTAAACCGAAAGAACTTTACGGGCTGGAAAGTAAAAGAAGGATAAAAGATTTTGACGCGGTCGGTTTTTCACTCCAATATGAAATGGCATATCCGACGGTATTAAAAATGCTTGAAATGGCAGGAATTCCCTATAAAAACACAGAACGTTCAGACAGTGACCCGATAATTATAGCAGGCGGGCCTTGTGCGTTTAATCCGCTGCCTTTGGCGGATTTTATAGACGTATTTATGATAGGGGACGGCGAGGACAGTATTATTGAGGTATGCGAAATTTTAGAAAAAACAAAGGGCATGCCGCGAGAAGAAAGAATTAAAGCATTGTGCGAAAAAATCCCCCCTGCCCCCCTTTACAAGGGGGGGGAAGCAAATACCTCCCTTGTAAGGGAGGTGGCGCAAAGCGACGGAGGGTTTACAGAACAATTCGGACACAGTGGAATTTCCCTCGCACCTTGCGGGAGAGAATGTCACGAAGTGACGGGTGAGGGGTTCAAAAATAGCGGACGCTGGTCAAAACTCACAGGCGGCACAGTTACAAAAAGAATTGCGCAATTGACTTACGAAACAGCGCTGAAATCTTATCCTATACCGTTTTCGTCATCGGTTCAGGATAGAGCCGTTGTTGAAATTCGACGCGGCTGCGGAAGAATGTGCCGTTTCTGCCAGCCGGGGCATGTAACCCTTCCTATAAGAGAGCGTTCTGCTGAAGATATTATTAAAATTGCAAAAGAACTCGTTAAAAATACAGGCTATGATGAATATTCGCTTCTTTCGCTATCATCGAACGACTATTCAAATATAAATGAAGTTATAAAAGAACTTGCGGTTGATTTTAATAAGAAAAAAATCTCCGTGTCGCTACCAAGCCAGAGGATTGACGGGTTTAACCTTGAACTTGCAAATCTTGTACAGAGTGTGAGAAAATCCACAATGACACTTGCGCCGGAAGCAGGTTCCCAGCGGCTTCGCGACGTGATAAAGAAAAACATTACGGAAGAAATGATTTTAAATGCAGTTACAACGCTTTACGAAAACGGCTGGTCAAGAATTAAATTTTACTTTATCTGCGGACTTCCGACAGAAACATTGGAAGATATGGACGAAATGGCAGAACTTTTCAGAAAAATCCGCCACCGCTGCCGCCTGATAAAAAAAGAAAAAGGGTTAACTCACGGCATGGATTTAACCTGTACATTATCGATTTTTGTGCCAAAACCTTTTACCCCGTTCCAGTGGTGCCCTCAAATGAATTTAGACAAAGTCACAGAACATATAAAATATTTAAAAGAACAAATTAAAACAATTAAGGGTGTGAAAATTAATTACCACGAAAAATACGTTTCACAGCTTGAAGCTGTCCTGACGCGCGGCGATGAAAGCCTTTGCAAGTACATAGAAGCACTTTATAAAAAAGGCTGCTACCTTGATGCATGGGGCGAATACTTTAATAAAGATATCTGGTATGGAACCGCGGAAGAACTCGGGATTAATCTTGCAGAACTTGCAGAAAAAGAGTATGACTTACAAAAACCGCTTCCGTGGGATTTTATAAACATCGGTGTTGATAAAGAATGGTTCCAAAATGAATACAAACACGCCCTCGCCCCTTGCGGGAGAGGGTGTCGCGAAGCGACGGGTGAGGGGTCTCACATCGTTCCGACATGCCAGACCGGCTGTGTAAACTGCGGGGTTTGTAAGAATTTAAAAACTCATAAAGTAATGGCAAAACCGTATAAAGCCTCCGTTGACGCCCATAATGACG
>CALUTK010000027.1 GCA_944323675.1 Candidatus Gastranaerophilales bacterium
CCGTAAATCCGCCTCAAGGGGCGAGGGAGAATTCAAAAATTCCACTTTTACAAAAGGGGTAAGCTTTTTCCCCTCTCCCTACGGGAGAGGGTGTCTGAAGGACAGGAGAGGGTGGAACGCGTCATTGCGAGGCTTTAGCCGAAGCAATCCAGCCTTTTGAAAGTGAAGGGTGAAGGGTGAAGGGCAACTTTAGTAAAAAAGATGTAAGGTTGAATGCTTTTTTAATCCCTCTCCCCTTGAGGGAGAGGGTGCCCGAAGGGCGGGTGAGGGGTGTTAGTGGGGGCGGAATACGGAATTGCGAAAAGCGGATTATTACGATTCCTTAACAATCAACCCTCTTGCTCCTCTGCTTCATAAAATTTTACAAATCCGGAAACTATTGAAATTTCTCGACGCAAGCCTCTAGTACACAACCCAAATTTCAAAGGGGGGCTTTAAAAATAGAAGAAAACGAGTTATATTAAATATATCTAAAGGATATCTAAATAATATCCAATATAACTAAAGGTAACAAAATCCTTAAAAAATTCAAGAACGCAGAATCAAAGTCCGATAAGTAACAGGTGAAGTCCGGCCGCAAGGTCGAAAGCAGCGACCAAAAGGCGAAGAGGCAAGAATGTTACAAAGTGGACGAAGTGGACACAAAGCTAAAAGAAAGCGAGGATTGAGTATGAAAAGACACGTAAACGCTGAAGAATCGCAATATATAAGGAATTTCGGGGGGGGGGCGTTTTAAAAGCCTTTCTCTGTGCTAGTTTGCTGGGTGTGATGAATATAACGGCGGAGGCGGCGGAATTTGTACCTGAGCCGACGCTGGGGGATGATAGTGCGTACACGTTGACAGAGGTTCCGGAGGCGGGGGCTGACAGTTTGACGCTATATGAGCTTAAGGATAAGATGGGGAGCTATTCTTATGTGGACAAGAACGGCGAGACCGTGACCAAGACCTACACGACAGTGGAAGCACTGCCGCATTATTATGATATGACAATAACCGCGAATTCAGCGGAAGGGATTGAAAACTCTGATACTATTGGCGATATAGTAGATCATTTTATTGGGCAGTCGAGTACATCGTCTGGTGGTGCTATTTCTAATAGCAGTACGATAGGAAATATAACGGGCGACTTTATAAATAACGTAACAACAGCTAATTTTGGTGGTGCAATTTATAATAACAGAGGAACCATAGGAGATATAACGGGTGACTTTATAAATAATTCTGTCATGGCATCAGGTGGCGGCGGAGGTGCTATTTCCAGTTATTTTGGAGAGCTAGGCTCTATAAGTGGCAATTTTATAAACAATTATTCTGAATCCTATGGCGGAGCAATATTTGAACTGTCAGATAAAATTATAGATCATATCACAGGAAATTTTATAGGCAACGTTGCTAATCACACCGGCGGGGCGATTTATAGTTATAATGGTGGAATAAATTCAATAACGGGTAATTTTATAAATAACTCTGCTGAGGTTTACGGCGGAGCAATATTCAATCAAAGTAGTGAAATCGATTCGATAAGCGGTAATTTTATAAACAACTCAGCAAAACGTGATGGTGGTGCAATAGATAATACTAGTGGAGTAATAAATTCAATAAGTGGTAATTTTATAAATAATTCTGCAGAGTATGGCGGTGCTATAGCCAACATGAATGAAATAAATAAGATAACAGGTTATTTTTACGGAAATCATGTTTTTGGAGATGGTGATGGAGGTGCCATTATTACCAGTGGTTTAATTGATACAATAACCGGTATATTTATAAATAATTCGTCAGAGGACGGTGGTGGTGTACTTTGTAATTATATTTATTCCATTGTACCAGATGATGGGGTGGTTAATAGTATAACTGGCGATTTTATCAGTAACAGTGCGAGATATGGCGGAGTAATACTTAACACTTCTGGCGCCACAATAGGTACCTTAAATGGGAACTTTATAGAGAATAGCGCGCGCCATGATGGCGGAGCAATTTATAACACTGTTAGCACAATAAATAATTTATCGGGTAATTTTATTCAAAATATTGCAAAAGCTGGTGGCGGTGGCGCAATATTCAATAAAGGAACAATCAAAGAAGTACATAGTACTTTTATAGGAAACAGCGCAAGAGATGAAGATGACCTTGCTGCAGGTGGTGCAATTATCAATTTTAGAGCAACAATAGATAACATCATAAACAGTGATTTTATCGGTAACAGCGCGGTGAGCGCGGCGGGCGAAGCCTTGGGCGGTGCAATCTACAGCGATGGCGGAAGCGTAACCCTGACCGCAAAGGATGGGTATACCTCCACATTTAAAGATAACTACACAGAAAGCGCCGGTGAACGCAAAAATAACGCAATATATCTGACCGGCGATGCTGTAATGGATTTCAAAATGGAGAACGGCGGAAAATTCCTGATGGCAGACGGAATCGACGGCACGGACTACAAGTTGAGCATAACCGGCGATGATATCTCAAAAACGAGATTCTACCTGTATAACACAATAAACAGCGGCGATGTAACGCTTTCGAATACCACAATAGATATGGTAAACCGTCAGATTGCCGTGAACACGGTGAATAACCTGACAATCGGGAGCGACACAAACCTTGCGGCAGACGTGGATCTGGCGAATAAAACAATGGATAGATTCACATCCCCTGCATATGGCACGCATAGCGGCAACTTAACCGTATCCTCCGTAAACCTGCTATCAGACGGAAAAGAGAACGTAACCGCAGTACTATTTGCGGATGAAGGGCTAAAAGATAACGCGGGAACCACGGTAAAAACAGCATATACTCCAATTTACAAATACGATGTCAGCTATGATAACCGCGATGACGCAGGCTATATGCTCTTTACGCGCGGCGGAGCGGGCAGTAATTCACCGGATTCGTATAACCCTGCAGTTTTGAATGGAGCCGTCTCAACGATAGCCGCAGGTCAGGCAACAATAAACGAAACCTTTAAATATGTATTTGAACACGCTGACGCATTTACTCAATTGCCTGCCGCAGAACGTATGGCGCAGATTAAGAACGACTACTATGCCTTAAGCACGGACTACAATACTAATTTGGATGGCATGGGCGGCTTGAATGGCGGCCTTGCGCCAGAATTCCACAACGATGGCGCCTGGGTTCGTCCATACGTAACCTTTGAATCCATGAACCTGAAAAACGGCCCTGATGTTGACGCCATCACCTACGGAACCTTAATCGGCTTCGATAGTGACTTTGAAGACTTCGGCCACGGCTGGACAGGTGTCACAACAGGTTATGTGGGCTACAACGGCTCTCAATTAAGCTACTCTGGCAACGACACGAGTATGAACGGCGGTCTCTTAGGCGTAACACAAACCTTCTATAAGGGAGACTTCTGGACAGCAATCACAGCCTCTGCCGGCGCCTCAGTAGGTGAAACCAGCACAATGTACGGAAGCGAAGATTTTACCTCACTTCTTGCCGGTATCGGTTCAAAAACAGGCTATAACTTTGAATTCAAAGAAGGGAAATACATCCTGCAGCCTATTATGTTCTTATCCTACACGTTTGTAAACACGTTCGATTACACAAACGCCGCAGGCGTGAAAATCGAATCCGACCCTCTGCACACAATCCAACTCAACCCAAGCGTGCGCTTCATAGCGAACCTTAAAAACGGGTGGCAGCCGTACGCATCAGTTGGTATGGTCTGGAACTTACTTAACCAGACGGATACAACGGCAAACGGCATTTCGCTACCTGATATGCACGTAAAACCGTATGTTGAATACGGAATCGGTGTCCAGAAACGCTGGGCGGATAAGTTTACGGCGTTCTTCCAGACTATGATCCGCAACGGCGGCCGAAACGGTGTCGCCTTGACGGGCGGTTTCCGATGGAACCTGGGTAAAGACCCTGATAAGACAGTAAACAACGTAAACAAAGTTAAAAAAGTAATAAAAACCTTGGACACCAAAGTCGCAGGGAAATAAATTCTATATTACTCCACTTAGTTTCCATCCCCGGCAGATATTAAAATCTATTCGTCATCCTCAGCATCCGGATCAAGAAATTCCGCTCTTGCTGTACAGGTTCTGAAATTCTCAAGCATTGCTCTGTCTAAATCCTCAGAAGCTACCAGTTTCCCGTTAACATAAGTCATTCCTTCATTTCGAGCATCCATTTCAGCGTTGAATTTTTCCATTAGCCACTGTGAACCGTCATCTTCCATTAAAACAAGTTTTGTTACATCGTTCATAACATCAAATATATATCTTTGACGGTTCGATTGTCCGTCTTTTGACGAAACTAAACTGTTTGCTTTCTCCATTTCATTATATGCTTCTTTGTATTTTTTTAAGTGTTTAAGAAGGATTGCAAGATTATAATGCGCTTCATAATTCATCGGGGCAAGCTCGATTGCATCGCAGTAAGTTAATCCGGCGCTGTTGTATTCCCTGTTAAGATGATATGCAAGTGCTAAATTGTATCTTGCATCGTAATCCTTTTTTAGAATTTTAACCGCTTCTTCATAAGCTTTGATGGCTTCCCGTAAATAGTATTGCTGGTAATTGTAGTCATTTTCCGAATAAATGGATTTTTGTCTGTAAGCAACACCCATATTATAATATGCAAGACCCATATTGGTTTTGTAGCTTCTCAGGTTGCTGAAAACAAACGGTATATAAACAAGTTTTCTTCTGATACCTAAGATTTCTTTATACTGACGTATTGCACCGTCAAAGTCACCGAGCTTTTCAGCGGAAATAATTCCGTAATTCATCCTTGCCATAACGTAATTAGGATTATATTTAATAGCATTTTGATAGGCATCTACAGCAGAATAATAATCTTCATACGCTACATAAATATTCCCTAAGTTCAGCCAGGCTCCGTAATGTTCCGGGTAAAGCTTCAACCCGTAGAGATAGTAATCAATAGCTTTTTGGAATTTAACTTTTCTTAAAGCCTTGTCTCCCTTTGAAACGTAGTACATCCCGCGGACTTTGTTAATCTGTCTTTTGTACCATTGCGGAAATACAAAAATTGAAGCAATAAATGCAACAACAAGAAGAAACGACATAAATTTTCTGAATCTGATTTTGTTCACGAAATAGTCTCCACGCTTACATTTTACTTCTAGATATGCTTTCTGGCAAGTATATTTAGAATATTAATTGTAACGAATGTAACAATTATTACATAAATCATGCAATTTGAAAAGACAAATTGTTTTTATATAAGTAAGGTAGGTTAAACTCAATTTGGAGGTTAGGAAATGGCAGGCGAAAGTGTTGGCGGAATAACACCATATAATATGACAATGATGCCTTTCTATAGTGGTTATGCAAGTAGTGTCGGACTTGATACATTACCTGGTTTTACAGGAGCATTCGGTGCGTTTTCAATGGACGGCAGCTTGTTTTCAGATATAGGTTCAAGCGGCTATATGCCGTTTTGGAACGGGATGAATTATGAAAAGTATTTCCAAAATATGGAAATGTATAATGATTTCATGTACGACAGCCAGTTGAGACGTAACCAGAAGGCTCGTCAGGTAGATTTCCTTGCAAATTCTCCGATGGAAGAAATTCATCATAAAGCTGAAATCTTGCGTGAAAAGATTATGCAAAACGAACAGCAGCAAATTATTCCAGCATTGAATAAATATTTGGAAAGTATAAAATCTGCTATGGGCGGAGGTGAAAATGTTTCTGCCGAACAGTTGATAGCAAGAGCAGATATGCTTTATAGGCAGATGTATAATACCTCATTAACTGAAGATATCAGAAAATACGGAAATAGTTCTTTTCTTCAAGGGTTATATCAGACTTTATCGTTAGGATTTGCTGATAAAGTAACTGCAGAAGAAAATATTGCCCGAATTAACGGACAGCCGGTTAGCAGATGGGAATCGGCTAAAAAGGTAGCAGGTAACACAATCGGCGGTGCAACAATAGGTGCTGCATCATTGTATGGTCTTGCCTCAATTCCGGCTTTGGCAAAAGTATTAAAGAGCAAACCAGGGTTCCTCGGCGCAGTTGGTGCTGTAGTGGGTGCATTATCAGGACTTGCAATGAGTGCATTCGCTAAGGCTCCTGCAGTCGGCGCTGATGATAAAAAATCTTAAATAATTCTTAAATAGTGTGTGTAAATAAAAATAGTGTGTAGAGGTTGAAAAAGTTTCAGCCTCTTTTTTTGTTCTCCTGTCAATTGATTCTTTTTATAATACAAAAAGACCGCCTCTTAGAGACGGTCTTTGATTTAAACTTATATTCTTTTATAGAATTAGTCTTTAGCGTGTCCTGCTGTGCCGAGAACGTCACGCATTTTGTGCATAACCATTTCTTTAACAGCTGTTCTTCCAGGGCCCATATATTCTCTAGGATCGAATTTTTCAGGGTGTTCAACAAAGAATTCTCTGATTGTTGATGTCATTGCAAGTCTCAGGTCTGTATCAATATTGATTTTTGCAACACCGTGTTTAGAAGCATAGTTAAGCATGTCTTCAGGAACGCCCTGTGCGTCAGGTAAGTTGCCGCCGAATTTATTACATTTAGCAACGAATTCAGCAGGAACGGATGAAGAACCGTGAAGTACTAACGGGAAGTCATAACCAACAGCTTCATTTACAGCTTTTTTAATTTCAGCAAGTCTTTCAAAGTCTAATTTAGCTTCGCCTTTGAATTTGTAAGCGCCGTGAGAAGTTCCGATAGCTACAGCCAAAGAATCGCAGCCTGTTTCTTTAACAAATCTTGCAGCTTCTTCAGGATCAGTATATGTTGAATCTTTAGCGTGAACTTTAACATCATCTTCAACACCTGCTAATTTACCGAGTTCAGCTTCAACCGAGACTCCGCGCGGATGAGCGTAATCAACAACCTGTTTAGTTAATTTGATATTTTCTTCAAGCGGGAATCTTGAGCCGTCAATCATGACAGATGAAAAACCGCCGTCGATACAAGCTTTACAAATTTCAAAATCTGCACCGTGGTCTAAGTGTAAAGCGATAGGCACTGTAGTTGTGGCTAACGCAGCTTCAACCAATTTGATTAAGTAAGTTTGGTTAGCGTATTTTCTTGCACCTGCTGAAACCTGTAAAATAATAGGTGATTGAGTTTCTTCAGCAGCTTCAGCAATACCCTGTAAAATTTCCATGTTGTTAACGTTGTAAGCACCGATAGCATAACCGCCTGCGAGTGCTTTTTTGAACATTTCTCCTGTTCCAACTAATTTTCTTTCACTCATTTGAGTTCTCCTTCTTTTTTATTCATTTACCGATAATGTCGGATTTTATTATATTCATGCCACTGGCTAATGTTTGTATAAAAATATTTTACACACATGTAAATTACAACAAAAAAAGAATTAATACAAGATGTTGCCGTCAGGGTAATTCAAAGGAAAATATTAAGAAAAATTAAAATCGTATATACAATTTTACAAAACTCTGAAAGCCTGATATAATCAAGCACGAAAAGGGGAAGATGAAGAAAGTATATAAATTTTAGGTATCAAAAAAATGAATGCCTGATTTTTATATACGAAAAGTTATGTGGAAATTTTTTGCTAAAAATGGAGTAAGAATATGGCTATAGCACCTATTAGTAGTGTATTATCAAGGAATTATAATATCGGATTTTCGGGTAAAAACAAAAAAGATAATAATGTACATAATGAAATTTCAAAAAAATCAACGTCATTTATAAAAGCAGCACCGTTAGCCGCTGTAATTGCGATGAGTCCGCTTACTATTCAGAATATTCAGTCAGCAGAAAAACTCCCTGCAAATTCACACAATATTGAACTTGTGGAAAACCGTGCAGCTTCTGAGATTTCTCAAAGTTCGACAGTTATTTCACATAAGGAGTTTGAAGATGCTACAGAACTTGGTTTAAGTGCTGATGTTTATTTAACAAAGAATCCGAAAGGCTCTAAAAATGCGAATTCTGTTGAGGTTGCTGTTAGCAGTATGGACGATAGAATTTATGATATGGAAGGATTAAAGGGCACTGTAAGGGGGCTGATTAATCTAACATATGAAATCTACGGAGATGACGGTAACGAGTATGGCAAATTAAAACTCAGACAGTTCCTTGTAGAAGATAAAAATAATCCGGGGGATTTGTATAATGTAACTTCATCACAGGTTTCTGATTATCTGGAATCAATCATAAATAATCCAAAATATGATACGGGGATTGAAACAATTAATCTTACCCGTAAAATCAGACCTACTGTAAGTACAGGGCTTCAAAATGTTCCGACGGATCCTTCTACCTGGATGGAAAAGGCCAGACGTACCAGACAAAATTTCGGAAAAGAGATTGTAACAGCAGAAGTTCAGGGTTCACATGCAAAATATCAGCTGGTAGGTTATTCTACAGATGATGATGATAGTGATTTTGAAGTGTTAACAATAGGAGAGCTCGGAACTTATGAGGGTATTCCTGCAATGATAGGGCCTGAAATGAAAGTTGATGCTATCCGTGATGTTAATACCCAGTTTTATAACTATGATATATTTGATTCGGTTGATTACAGCCAGATTAATATAAGTAAAGATGGTGTAGGCAAATTCGTTATTATGGATGATGCTCTTGTGAAAGCTTTACGTAATGCAATGGGTGCTCCTCAGTTTAATAACGCTTATAAGGTAGAATCTAATATTGAAAATGTTATGGTGCTGCCGTCCGGTCTTGTTGCGAAGATGGATTATCAGGAGGGTCTTACTAAGTAGGTAGTAATATATTAACTTATGTAAAATTTTAAAAACATGTTGAAATCGGAAGATTTGGCATGTTTTTACATGGATAGGTACAAAAACTAAGAGAGAAATGGTTATGTCAGAAATAGATCGAATAGTTACATCCCAAACGACGAATACAACCACAACCTCCTCAAGTACGGCAGGGGGGGCTTCTGCTTCTTCTAATGACGTTACCATTTTTAAAGGAAGTAAAAAGAAAGATTTAACACCTGAAGAAATAAAATTATTAAAATCATTAGGGATAGACCCTAATAATACGGCTGCAGTTGAACAGTGGCGTGCATTACCGCAAGAACAGCGTGATGCGCAGATGAACCAGTATTATATGCAGGCTGAGGCAAATAAAAGTACAGCCCCATCAACCCAAACACAGCCGGCTCAGACAACACCTGCAGCGCCTGCTGGTGTTACTTCTGCAAATACGGAAACCCAAGCTCCGGCAAGTTCCGCCGCAGCAACGGATACTCCGGAGACAACCGGAGCATCTTCGCCGGTTGCCGCTACAGCGGCGTCCTCCGGTACTTTAACTCCTGCAGTAACTTCTGAAACTCCGCAGACCGTCGTTCAGGAAAATGCAGATGAAACTCTTCAAGCTAAAACGGTTACCCAGACGACAGCAGCCGCACAGCCTGCCGCTGCTGATGATGTTCTTAATGCTTCTGTAGAGATGTTGCAGCTTGAAGCAATCAAACCTGCATCATTAGCCCCTATGGTTGATACAAGTCCAATAGATCCTAAAAACCTTAAAATTAGTTTTATGGATATATTAAAATCTACTCCGAAAGAACAATGGAAAAATTATTCTAAAGAAGAACGTTTATACTTATTGAAAAACGCTCTTGGTGATCAGTTTAAAGATCAGTTAGAAGGTCTTAGTGAAGAAGAAAAATTTAATACTATAAACGGGCTGATTGATAATGCAATTAAGGCAGAAGAAGGATTTTCAGATGAAAAATGGAATAGTTTTTCTGAAGCAAAGAAAGATAAGTTGCGTTTGAAATACGGAACTACTTTTGAGATTGCAATAAAAAAAGGTTATACCCTAGAAGATTGGAATAAACTTACCTTATTGGATCATGAAAGAGATCAATTTGAAAATTATAATGAAAAAAAAGAAACTTTTTTACAAAAAGTAGAAAATGGTGAAATAGATAAAAGCGTTATTGAAAATTTGAAGCTATCCAGTGTTGAAAAAAGGTTTATAAAAAAACAAGAGGCTTATAGCCAAATTTATGAGATGTCTAATCAATTACAGGAAATTAGTAGTGCTTTAAATTCTTCTAAGCAGTCAGCTTCTACAGATGCAACAGAACAAAAAACATCATATTTTGATAATTTTGAAGCTGAAACAGGATTAAATGCAAATAAAATTAAAACTAAAGCGGATAAAAATGAATATATATTACAGTTACGCAGACATATTACTAAGTGTTTAGAAGGCAAAACAAAAGAAGAACGTGAAGCTATATATGAAGAATTAATTTTTTCTGTAAATAAGGATAAAGTACGTTCAGACCTTCTTGTTATGGCAATGAAGGATGCCAAGAAAAAAGGTTATGGCGATGAATTTATGGCTTATCAAAATAATCTTGCAGCTAATATCAAGAATCTATCGCAAGAACAACAGGATAGTATAAAAACAACAATCACTTCAGCAAATGATCATTTAAACGTAGAACAAGATACTGATTCTTACATTGAAAATCTGACAAAGGCAAACGTAACATTAGGTAATGTAAAAGATGTGCAGGATACTACAGCGAAGTTAAGTGAAGCCAGAAGGGTTCATTCTGAACATGCTAGATTGCTTATTAAAACTAAAAATCCCGAAATGCAAAAAGGATTAGGTACTTATGCTGCAAAATCAGGTGACGAAAAATTAATAAAGCAGGTTACAAGAGGCTTGGCTGAATGTGAAAACGGTGAGGAACTTACAGAATCTTTTAAGCATGACAATGCCGAATTACAATTAGAACAAGCTGATATTGCAATTGAAGCAAATCCTACCAGTGTTATCGTTAACGATTCATTAGCCAAGGCAACGGTATATGTTGATAAAAAAGTCGCAAACGAATTTTTTGATAAAGGTTTTGAAGCCACGAAGAACCTTCTTGAGGATGATAGAATTGACGCCCAGAAGGGTTGGGCTGATGTAATTGATGATTGTGACGCTTCTGTTCAGCTGGGTATGCACAAAACAGTTTTAACTTCTGAGTATGATGAAGTTTTGGAATACGCTTCTTCTAATATCTTTAAATACGATGAATCTGTTCAGGCAGATGCTATTAAGGCTTCTTATAACACAGGCAACCAAAAAGCCATTGATGCTGTTAATGCTCAGCTTGACAAATGTTCCCCAAAAGCCGTTGAGGCTGTCGGTTCAGATGTTATTTCCCGCCAGACTCAGGCTACCGAATCCCGTTATACTCAGGAAGTCGCACAGCAGGTTGCTGAATTTAACCAGAAATATCAGGAACTTACCGGTGCTGCCGCTCAGGATAATATACTTCCGGATGCTGATGAACAAAAAATGGCATTTGTACAAAACTTCCTCTCTGCTACTCCGCAGGAACAGTATAAACTTCTCAGCAAAATTCCGCAGGCCTGGCAGGGGACTGTGTTCTCAAAAATCTGCCAGTATTGTCCAACTCTCCTGACAGGGCTTGTTAAACAAGGTTACGGAAAACAGATTCTTAAAACACCGGGCATGCCGTCTGATGTTATTTATAAGGTTATCAATACAATGTTGATGTGCGGTGCTAAAGATAAAAAAGATGCCTCTAAATATGTTCTTGATCATAAATATCTCTTCACTGAATCTACGCTTGAACGCTGTGAAGAAATTCTCAACGGCGTTAAAGGCCGTGAAAGAAAGAATTATTCTTCAAAACCAATAGGCGGCGGAATTCAGGCTGCTCTCCAACCGGGTATGAGTGCGATTTATCCAGATAAAATGGATATGTTCTATAAGGCTTAACAAGGGAAGGTGCAAAATTTGTAGCAAACAGGCCGGCTGAGAATCAGCCGGCCTGCAGTATTTAAAGCTTGAATTCGCTTGCTATTCAGCGTCTTTGTTAATATCTTTTATGCTTAATGCAATTCTATGTTCCTGCGGTGTGAATTTCTTAATAAGAACTTCTACACTGTCGCCGACTTTGAATTTATTAAATGGATTAACGTTTTCTTCTGCCATTTCAGATACCGGAAGAAGTGCTTCAACACCAGGGAAAATGTTTATAAATGCGCCGAATCCTGTTACTTTATTCACGGTTCCGGTGATTACCTGCCCTTCTTCAAACTGGCCTTCAATCTGCTGCCAAGGATCTTCGCCCATTCTTTTTAATGAAAGCGAAATTCTTTTTAATTCAGTATCAATTTTAATGATTTTAACTTCAACGGTTTCGCCTAAAGAAATAACATCAGACGGATGTTTAATTCTCTGCCATGAAATTTCAGAAATCGGAAGAAGACCGTCAATGCCGTTGATATCAATGAATGCGCCAAAGTCTGCAATCCTTACGACTTCACCTTTAACAACCTGACCTTCTTCAAGTGAAGAAAGGATGTTATCAACAACCTGATCTCTCTGTTCGGCAACAGCAAGTCTTTGAGAAAGAATTAATTTGTTTTTCTTAGGGTCAGCTTCAAGAACTTTAACTTCGATTTTTGTATCAATAATACCGTCGAACGGAGTGCCGGTTCTTAACTGAGAAGATGGAATGAAGCCTTTTAAATCAGCAACATCAACAAGAACGCCGCCTTTAACAACTGAAACAACTTTTGCAAGGATAGTGTCACCCTGAACTTTAGCATCGTTAAGCTGTGCCCAGGCTTGCGCAAACGCAAGTCTTTTCAGTGAAAGAAGCATACCTTCCGAATCGTTTTCTTCTTTTAAAACGTAAAATTCTTTAACATCGCCGGCTTCAAGAGTTTCAGAATCTCCTGACGGAAGTTCTTTATTTGGTAAATAAGCTTCTGTCTTAGCGCCGCGAACGCTTACGAGATAGCCGTCGTTGTCTTTTTTCATAATTGTGCCTTCAACGATGTCGGCTACTGAGTATGATTTTGAGAAAGATTCGTTTAATAATCTTTCAAATTCGTCTACAATGTTTGTTTTTTCTAATGTTGTTGTCATGTTTGTTTTATTCTCCTTTTTCAATTTTTTTTATGACTTTTTCAATAATATTCTGCGGGGTTGATGCACCCGCTGTAATACCGATTTTTTCGGCTTTTTCAATAAGTTCTCTGTAATTATCAAGTTCAGTATCATTTTCTATGTGAATTGTTCTTGTAATATCTTTTAGAATTTCGGCAAGGTGAGTAGTATTGGCACTTTTTTTTGACCCTACGACTATTACAAGATCATTTTCTTTCGCGAGTTCTTTAGCTTCACTCTGGCGCATTGCCGTACTCTGGCAAATCGTGTTTGCTATATGGAGTTCTTTTGAGATTGAAGTTAAATATTCCACAATTGCATTGAGGGTTGTAATTCTCTGCGTTGTCTGGACTACAACACCGGTTTTTTTGTGGGATTTAATTTCTGTTTCAAAAGGTTTTAGCTGGTCAATAGAAGTTGCAACAACAACTTTATCGCTCCAGAGTTTTGCATTAGCTTTAATTGCGATAACTTCGGGATGTTCGGATTTCCCTACAATAACGACGTAGTACCCGTCTTTTGCAAGTTCTACGGCTTTTTGCTGGACTTTTTTAACGTCAGGGCAGGTTAAATCCACAGGTGTAAAACCAGCATTTTTAATCTGTTCAATAACCTCAGGGCTTTCCCCGTGGCTTCTGACAACGCAGATACCGTCACCGTGAGCCGGAATCTCTTTCAGGGTTTTAATTCCGAGAGCTTCAAGTTCTTCTATGACATCCGTATTATGAATAAGTTCGCCGAGAACAGAGACATTTTTGTCAGGATTTTCGGCTTTTAATTTTTTTACGGTTTCAACTGCTCGTTTTACTCCGTAGCAGAAGCCTGCAAATTTTGCTAATGTAATTTGTTTAGGCAATTTTAAATTGTCTTCTTTCTTCAAAAACTCGCAAATAAAAATTTGCTGTATTTACATTAAATTACAAAGCCGCCCAAAAATCAAGGGTCGCCGAAAAGATCGTTTAAAGTTATATTAAAGGCATATGTAAGTCTAAGCAATAAAGTTCCGCCCGGCTCCTTTACTTTCCCGTTTTCAATATCGCAGATGTGCTGCTGGCTGGAATCAGCGGCTTCAGCAAGCTGTTCCTGGGTCCACTTTTTGATAGCGCGGTATTTTCTTACATTCGCGTACAGATTTCCCATATCTTTTTTTACTCTTTGTTCGTGCATATTAACCTCCATTATAAATTGCTTGCACTCAAATTTTTACAGTGTATAGTTGGTTTATTATCAACTAAAGTTGATAAAATTTAATTTGGAGTTGAGAAATGAACAAAAATATTGATGTAATAAGTGCGAAAATTTATGATTTGGAAATGGATTTTGAAAAGATAGCCATGCTCGCAGAAATAATAAAAAATTTTGGAGATTTTAGCGGTGAGGTTGCCGAAAGTGCAGAAAAAATGCAATATCTTGCTGAAATATTGTCTCTTAAATGTAAGGAGTATAAGAATTCATTATGCGAAATTATTCCTCAATTGCAGACAGAACTTAATAATAAATAATTTCAAGGGTAAATTTGTGTGGAAATTATAACAAGTTTATACTAAAAAATTAAGGCATGTCCCCCTGAAATGGTTTCACGGTCTTAAGAATTTAAGAGATACTGCAATTTATAAGGACAGGCTCACACAAAATTTTTAATATACTGAAATCTCGCCACGCAAATGTCCGGTGCGGGCAGGATGACAAAAATTTTGGTTCGCTTTGTGAAACACATTCAGCATGACAGCATTTAATTTGTCCGGCGTGAATTTATATACAAATCTTGCGGAAAGTAATTAAAATAAATAAAAAAGAGGCTTGTAAAGCCTCTTTTTATTCTCCAAAATATGTTTTCAAACCGACAGAAAGTTTTTTGTTCTTGCAGAGTTTTTTGAGTTTTGCAATGGCTCTGTTTTCAATCTGCCGGATTCGTTCACGGGAAACCCCGTATTGTGAGCCAATTTCATCAAGAGTTTTTCTGGTCCCTGTACTATCAAGCCCGAAGCGCAAAATTAATACATCGCGTTCTTTTTGGGTTAGTTCACCGAGCATTTTTCTTATATCGTCAAACAGGTTTTCCTGAGTTACCCGTCCGTCAGGCGAAATTGATGTATCATCAACAATAAAATCAGCGATTTTTGCGGATTCTTCCGAGGAATTTGCAGGGGTTTCCATACTTATAGTCAATTGTGCAGATTTAATAATAGAATTGAGTTTGCTCACTGAAATCCCTAGCCGGTATGCTATTTCCTGTTTTGAAGGTGAGTGGCCTAGTTCAGTTGTTAGATCTATAGTTGCACGGCGGATTTTACCGAGGGATTCAATCATATGTATTGGCAGTCTGATAATTCTTGATTTATCCGCGATAGCTCTGGATATTGACTGCTGAATCCACCAGGTTGCATAGGTTGAAAATTTGTAGCCTTTTGTATAATCAAAGCGTCCTGCAGCTTTCATTAAACCTAAATTGCCTTCTTGTATCAAATCAAGAAAAGAAAGCCCGCGTCCTATATATTTTTTTGCAATGCTTACAACGAGTCTTAAATTTGCATTAATAAGAAGATTTTTGGCAAATTCAGACTGGGTTTCGTAAATTTGTCTTGTGAGTTCACGTTCTTGTTCCGGCGAGAGGAGAGGAATTTTCCCTATTTGTTGGAGGTATATTTTTACACTGTCATCAGAAGTGACAGATGATAAACTTTCCTGCACCCGGGGATCTTCAACGGAATGAAGGATATCTTCATCCTCTTCTGCCTGAAGCTGTGAAAAGTCAACTCCTTCTTCAGAAATTTCATCTGTAAGCATTCCTAGTTTTTCTATTTCTTTTCTCATAAAGACTCTCCGTATATATTATATATGTTATTTTTTGGTTTGTCCTTTTGTTAATTTTTGTCTCACTGTTTCAAAGATAATTGCGGAAAGGGCATTTGAAACATTTAAAGAGTTAAAGTTGTTTGCCATCGGAATTTTTACGATAAAATCTGACGCCTTTAATAGTGATTTAGAGACTCCTGCGTGTTCGGCTCCCATTATTATCGCAAAATTCATATCATTGTAGTTAACATTATAATAATTATCTTTTGCTGAAGCGTCGGCTGCAATTACCCACCAGTTGTTTTCTTTTAGTTTTTGGACTACGTTCATAAGGCTGTTGACTTTTATAACAGGTATATGATTGATTGCTCCGGCGCTTGTTTTTTCGACAATTGAGTTCACCTGAACGTTTCGTCTTGATGGAATAATAATCCCTGAGACTCCTGCGCAGACACAGGTTCTTATTATTGCGCCGAGGTTATGGGAATCTTCAATCCCGTCGAGGATTACAACGGATGAATTTTCATGAGGCATATCAAGAAATTCATCAAAGTCTGTATATTTTATCGGGGACACCTGCGCGATTATTCCCTGATGGTTAAATTCGGCGTATTCTGAAAATTTTTCTTTTGCAACAAACTGAAAAACTATTCCGCGTTCTTTTGCCATATCTTTAATTTTTTCAATTTTATTATCACTGTGGATGTTTTTAGATATAAGGATTTTGTTGATTTCTCGATTGCCGGAAATCAGAGCCTCCATTACTGCATTTTTGCCAAAAATTATATCATCCATTATTTTGAAACCTCCAGCATTCTGTCGATACATAAAAGAGCTTTTTCAGCAGTATCTTTATCTACCGTAATTTCGTGCTGTTCTTGTTTTAGTGCGTTATATATATCATCCAGAGTATGCCATTTCATGTTCGGACAGATTATATTATCTTTAATAAGAATGAATTCTTTTTCAGGATAGTCGCGTTTTAATCTGTCTACAACCCCTTTTTCCGTTGCTATTATGAATTGTTTTTCTCTGCTTTCTGCCGCATATTTCATAATGCCTGTAGTACTTCCGACGTAATCTGCAAGTTTCGTGACTTCCATGTGGCATTCAGGATGTGCGAGGACTTTTGCGCCCGGATAATTTTTTCTTGCGTTATGGATATCTTCCGGTTTAATCCTGAGGTGGGTCGGGCAATATCCGTGATAGGTTATAACTTCAACCCCGTCAAGTTTAGATTCAACCCATTTGCCAAGATACGTATCCGGCAGGAAAAGAACCTTATTCGCATTCAGGCTTTTTACAATTTTTAATGCGTTTGAGCTTGTACAGCATATATCGCATTCGGTCTTTACTTCTGCCGTTGAATTTATGTAGCATACAGCAGGGATATCCGGATATTTTGCTTTGAATTCTCTCAGTTGTTTCAGATTAATCATATCTGCCATAAGGCATCCTGATTCCAGTCTCGGGAGGAGGACTTTTTTGTCAGGATTGAGTATTTTTGCTGTCTGGGCCATGAAATAAACTCCTGCAAAAATAATGATTTCAGCATCTGTTTTTGCTGCCATCTGGCTCAGGTAAAGAGAATCCCCAACGTAGTCCGCAACTTTATCAATTTCTATATTCTGGTAACTGTGCGCAAGTATGACCGCGTTTTTTTCTTTCTTAAGCTTATTTATTTCGGTTATTATTTCGTTCATATAAAGGCTTCTCCTCCATACAGTGTAAATTTTTGTTAAATTTGGTTAATCCGGTAAATATATTGTATAATAAAAATAAGAATTAGTTACATTATAGAGAAAAAATAAGAAGATGAGTGAAGATTTTTTAAGTAAGATTTTATCACAATTCGGCAGCGGTGGAAGTAAAGAATATGTGTATCTTTCTGTAACTCCGGGCGTCGGATTGGAAATGTGCCAGATTGATGTTACGACTTCTCCGAAGTCTGTTAAAGCTTATGCTGTCAGAGAGCTGGCGTATAACGAAACTTCTAAAGATATTGCAGATTATGAAGTTTTCAAAAATGCTGTATCTGATATGTATGATGAATTAAAGATTAATCCTAAGTGCAATGTAATTGTTAACCTCCCGCTTGTTTCAATGGGTACAATGAACCTGCCGCTTATTTTATCGGATGATCAGTTATTAGTAAGTATTACGTCTGAAGTGGAACAAACATATATTTTCAGACGGATGGAGCCTACTATTGCATGGCAGGACGTAAATGTTAACCAGAATACTGACAGCCGGAAAATATTATATTCAGCTGTTCAGGCACCTGTTATAGAAAATATCAGAGTCGCGCTGGCAACACTTGGCTCAACCCTTGTTAATGTCGATATTTCAGTAGCTTCTTATTTAAGAGCACTGGATTTCACAGGATTGACTTCGACACAGATGCAGGATAATGTAACCTGGAACCTTATGATTGTTAATTCAACAGGGTATTCTTTGATTTCTCTTGTCGGTAAAACAATCGTTGATTATTATGAAGAGCCGCTCGCTATTAAAACTTTTGAAGGCGATGATATTTATAATGCAATTAATTCTTCGGCTCAAATTACATTGATGAGTTATCCTGCTAACTACCTGTATATCATATCGGAAACCGACATGGTTAGTGCTGAACTTCTTGCCTCAAAGATACAGGGCGCTGTTAATGTTGATTTCTTTGAAAATAATACATTTAAAAAACATGAAGTTATGCCGGTAAGTTTAGACGTATTGCCGGATAACGTCTTAAAAATTTCAATGCAGGTAATAGGTGCAGCTGCAACAAATTATTCGGATTTCCCGCTGCATTTCCAATTTATTAAGCAGGCAAAGTCTTCTGGCGGCGGGTTCCTTGCCGGTGCAGCTACGGAAGCTCCTGTACCGATTACTATCGGCGAAAAAACTTTTGAAATAACTCCAACCGGTGCAACGACGCTGTCAGGAATTTTGGTTCTTGTTATCGGCGGTTTCCTCGCATTGCTTTCATATGTTTTGCTGCCTAATATTGCAGCGACTAAGCAGCAGGCGCTTGATTCTGTCACTATTAAAAATCAGGATATTGATGCACAGGTTTCAAAGCTTGATAAAGAACAGCAGACCACAGGAAGTTTTGATTTCAAGGGTGAAGTCGATGTTGTCTTGAAAAACAACAGAGCAAAACTTATGAGCTATTCAGCTATCGGACAGACTATTCCAGAAACTGTCTGGATTACTTATTTTATGACACAGGGTGACGGTCTGGTAGATATAAAAGGCGCTGCAACAAATGTTGAAGATGTCTATGTGTTCTTTAAAAATATGAAAGATTCGCTGCTTAATACCAAATTAAGACTTCAAAAACTTGAAATGCAATCAGGTTCTGTTGATGATTTATTATCAGCCTCCGAATCTCAAAATTATGAATTTGAAATTACTAACATGACAACAGACCAGTTAGCCGCACTGTTCGGAAAATTGTTAGGTACTGACGGTGAAGAGCAGGATCCTAATGCTCCGGCAGATGCGAAAAAGTCTGGCAACAATGCGCCGGCTAACGGACTGCTCGGAAATTCACCTATTCCGGATTTGAATAAAAAATAATATAAGGATAATTTTTTTATATGAATAAAGAAAAATTAAAATTATTTAAAAATGCGATTATGTTACTTGGACTTTTGGTGTTCATGGTGATTTATCTGCTGTTTACAAAGATTGTTCCTTTAGTTCAGGGTATCAGCCAAACTTCTGCTGAGTATAAGACTCAGGCTGGAATCCTTGGAGAAAAAGAACGTATACTTGATACTAAAAAACAAGCTGTAATGAAAGCTACTGACACTAATCTGACCGGTACAAAAGAAATGTACAAACCTCTTGAAAGCGGGTTGGATGCGGAAGGTGTTGTTGCTGCCCAGTTCGATGATATATTGAAACTGCTTAAGGCTAATTCCATAAAAACAAGAGCAATTTCATATAATTATAACCCAGAGGATGATCCGTTTATCAAAAGTGCCCCTGATAAATTAAGCGCTTGTACGCTTGATATGCAGATGGTTGCTACTTATAAAAATTTTGAAGGTTTTATAAAGGATTTGTATAAACACGAACATTTTCTTGATATTTCAAAAATTGAAATTATCCCTTATGAGAAAAATAAAACTTTATTGTTAATAAACTTTAAATTAACTTTATACGCTTTGAAAGTTTAAAATAAATAATAAAAAACCCTCTATAATAGAGGGTTTTTTATTATTCGCTGAATTCAGAAAAATTTATTCCGAAAAGGAGTTTTTTATTGTTAATGCAATTTGAGCATTGGGGAGTTTCAAGGACAGTCTTATCTGAAAAATCTGTAAAGTCTCCTCCGGAGCGTCCCCTGTGGTCATTAGAAAGAAACGGACAGGTGTATATTCCTTTTGCAGTCAGTATTCTTCCGTATTCGCAATCAAGACTTTCCCAGTCAAAATCTTCTATATCAGAAGGGGCCGTTTTATCGTAAAAATTATTGATTACAAAGTTGTGCTCTTGAGTTTCAAAACCGATTTTGTCACAGATTTTTTTGAATTCTTCAAGCAGTATATTTTTATCTTCTTTGTAATAATTCGTGATGCAAAGTATCGGATTAAATTCGTACTTAACAAGACTTTTTAGTGCGTGTAAGACTTGTCTGTATGTGCCTCTGCCGCGGATGTCATCGTTTTTGATTTCGTTGTAGTGGTCTATGCTCAGTTTAAAAATGATTTCAAAATTGCTCTCATCCTCAACGCGTTTTAAAAATCTTGCTTTTTTCTCGTTGATAAAGCTTCCGTTTGTACAAATACAAACATTGCAGCGTTTGAGGCACAACCTTAAAATACTGTTAAAATCCGGATGTGTCATGGGTTCTGCACCTGTTAAATAAATACATTGAATATTTTTTTGAGCTGTATCGTTAAGCGCTTTTTTTATAATGTCAACAGATATAAAATCCTTAACCTTTTTGGACAGCGGAAAATCTATATAGCAGTGTTTGCAGCGCTGGTTGCAGTTTTTTTCTGTAAGTTCTATAAAAAGATTGTTTAATTCTTTCAGATGGCTGATTGGTGCAGTAAAAATAGATGATTTCATTTCTAAATCCCCCTTAATTTAAAATCATTTTACGTATAACAATTTTTTATTGAAATTACCTGATCGGGTATTATTAAGCACATTGTTAATAATATTGCAGTAATCCTATCTTGAAGGAGGCGTCTAATAATGCATAGTGTTATCCGATTAGGGGAGAGTTATTTGCCGGAGAAATCATCCGGTTTTTTATCCTGAAGCCACTTACTCATAATATAGTGTTCATAGCTGAGGGCAAAGTTATAAAGAGCATTTACAAGGACCCTTCCACTGTCGGATTTCCCGACAATGAAGAAATCTCCTGCCGAATTTTCCGCAAGCATGATTTCTCTATGGACAATTTTATCAACATGATTTTTCGGGTTTTTGTAGATTACAACTCTTATCCATTCACAAAGAAGTTTTGTAGCGGTTGTTTTATTTGTTATTAAATCGTTGTTACGGGCTTGTAAATATTTTGAAAATTCTTTTAAAATCATTTTAATCCTCAAACGGAGTTGTTGTTGCAAGACATACTATATCATCAATACCGTTTTTGTGAAATTCTTTAATCATTTCTGTGAAAGTTGAACCGGTTGTGCAAATGTCGTCAATAATGAGAATTTTACCTTTTTGAAGGTTTTCCGGATGAACTTTAAAAGCATTTGCAAGGTTTTCGGCTCGCTGAGGTTTGGAGAGTTTGTATTGAGGTTTTGTATCTTTGACCCTTTCTATTAAGTCAGGGTTATAAATATAGCCGCCGAGTTTTGCAAGTTCCATCCCGACGAGTTCCATGTGGTTGTATTTGCGTTTCTTTTTCCTTTTGTAAAAAATCGGCACCGGAACTATCTGGAAATCTTTATCTTCCGTAATATTGAGCCAGTAATCGTACATGAATTTTGCCTGAAAATAAGCTAAATCTTTTTTGTTATGGTATTTTAGGGCTCGAATCATTTTCTGGAGGGTTTTTGCATAGATTCCTGCGCAGTAGACTTTTTTCCCTTCAATAATTCTGTTTACTTTGACGGGGAGATAATCCATTTCGTCATAGCATTTTGAACACATAATGGAGCATTCTTTGGAACTTTTGCAAAAGTAACATTTTTTCTTATAAATCCAGTCTAAAAGGCCGATTAAAAAATCTTTCATAAATAGATTATACCACGGAAACTGTGGGGATTTGTATACCTCTTGCCATTTAGGATGTTTAGAAAGACTGATTGAGAAGGAAAGCTCAATCGCATAACCGCTGCATATCACAATTTCGAATGCCGAATGCCCCCCTCACCCGTCCTTCGGACACCCTCTCCCGCCCAGGGGAGAGGGATGAATAAACTAATCTTACCTCACGACATTTAACATCTTCTGCTCTTTGAGCATACTCAGCATAAGACATACAGAGTCACATACTTCACAGGACTCAGCGGTTTCCTTTGTTTTCCTCAATGTGCGAGTGGAGCCGAGCAGTCATCCCGGGCTGTGATCCGGGATCGCATGAGCGTTAGATTTTGCTGTACTGCGATTCCGTATAGCTTGAAAAACGTGATTTCAGCTAACTCTTCCTAAGCTTCCGGAATGACGTCAAATTTTTTACCCCTCACCTCACCCCCTCCGCACATGTGCAGAGGGGGGATAAGAGAATCTTTCACCTGTTACTAATCCAAGAAACCGACGGAGAGCAGCGACACTGGATTAGACGTTATGACGGAATTTTTATACAAAATTCTGTTCTGACATTTTCTTCACTCTCAACCGTAATCTCGCCGCCATGGGAGCGGATTATCTGCTGGGAAAGATAGAGCCCCAAACCGGTTCCGATTTTGCGGAATTTTTTTGCGGCTGAATAGTATTTATTGAATATTAGTTTAATTTCTTTTTCCGAAATTCCCTGCCCGTAATCAATTACGGAAATTGTGATGAATCCCGGAATTTCGCCGGTTTTTATATCAATATCTTTTTTTGTGTTGCTGTGCGCAAGTGCATTATTTATAAGGTTTTTTACAACCCTTTGGAGCTGTATCGGGTCTGCCGTTACTTTTATGTCTCTTGGCGGGTTAAAATTTACCTTAATTCCCTGCATTGCAGCAAATGGTGTTATGTCATCAATAATTCCGTTTATGAATCCGTTAAGTTTTATATTCTCTTTGAGAAGTTTAATACCTTTTTCTTTTATTTTGTAAGTTTCAAGCACAATTTGTACAAGTTCAATGAGTTCTTTGTTGGAAGATTTCATATTTTTCAGTGCAACTTCCTGTTTTTCATTAATCTCTCCGAATTTTCCTGCCAGCAGAAAATCAAGAATATTGGCTTCCGCGACAATCGGAACTTTCAAATCGTGCGTCAGTGTTGCGACGAAGTCTTCTTTAAGTGTTTCAATTTCACGTTCATTAGTAACATCTTTTATAATGAGTACGTAACGTTTTTTATTGTCATCGAGCGATAACCTTATTGAACTGATTGTAAAATTATTTGTCGGAGTATGTTTTATAAAGACATCTTTATTGTGGAGCCGTTCAAGGTTAAAATTCTGCGGCAGCTGCAGGAAATCCTGAATATTTTTACCTATAATATCGTGACCTTTTACTCCGAACCAGCTGCTTATCTGCGGGGTTGCCCTCAGTATATGCAATTGTTCATTCACAATTAGAATCCCGTCGGAAAGTGAATTTATGACAGATTCCAGCAGTTTATTCTGGCGCATAAGTTCTGCCTGATATTCAATTATCATTTTTTCCCTGTCGTTCAGGGTTTCCACCATCCTGTTAATGCTATCTGTAACGGTTTGATAGGTCGGGTGTTCAAGTTTTTCTATTTTGGTTGCAAGGTTTCCGTAACGGATTGAATTGACCGTATTGGTCACAGTTCCGAGATAGTCGTTAATCTTTGACCAGCGTTTATTTGTCTGTCTTGTTATTCGGAACAAACCTATGAATACCGCAATAATTCCTAAATTTAAAAGATACCAGAGCATATTTCCTCTTATATTTTATTTTATGATACAATTATAGCAGACAAAGGATTTAATGTTAATACTTAAAGACAAGATTTTAGCGGAGTTTATAAAAGCCGCAAATATGATTAGAAAAGGAATCAGCAATGAGAAAGATTAAACTGCCAGATACAATAAAAATGGTCATAACAGATTTTGACGGTGTCGTTACTGACAATTGCGTTTATATAGGCGAAGATTTTTCTATGAGCAGAAAGGTCAATTTTAAAGATATTATGGGCTTTTCTCTTTTGAAAAAAAATGATATAAAAATCGGTATAATTTCCGGAGAAGCTAATTCCGCTATAGATTTGCTAGCTCGGAAATTTTTGATAGAGGAAGTTCATCAGGATATAAGAATTAAAATAAATGTGCTCCAGTCGATTGTGGAAAAGTATTCTCTTACACAAAACGAATACCTTTATATCGGGGATGATGTAAATGATTTAGAGTGCCTGAATTATGCAAAATATAAAATAACGGTTCCGCATGCTCCCGATAAAATAAAAAAAATTAAAGGAATTCAAATAACAAAGCATGACGGCGGTGACGGTGCATTCAGAGAGGTGGCAGATTGTTTGATAAGCTTAAAAAAATCTTAGAATATATAAAAAAACTCAGTTTTTCAATAGACAGATATAAGGAAGATACAATTGTGCAGTCTCTGCCGACAAAAGCAATCGTGAACCGTGCAAAAAAATATATTGATAAAGAGGATTATGCCGAGGCTGAAAGTATTCTTAACGAGGCTGTTGAATTCCCGCAGGAGGATCCGCTCGTATATAAATATTTAGGAATTTGCGCGGAAAAAACCGGACGGTTTGATGATGCTATGATGGCGTTTAAAAAATCTGCCAATATAAATCCTCAGGATAAGGAAATCTGGTGTAAACTCGGTTTTTCTCAAATTCAGTGCAAGTTATTTGAAGATGCTGAAAAAGCTTTTGAAAACGCAAATAAAATAAATCCTTCAAATACAGATGTCTTTGCAGGCTGGGGCATGGCCTTAATGAAGCAGAAAAGATATTCTGACGCACTTGAAAAATTTGTCGAGGCAACCCGGCTTAACAAATATAATTTTATGGCAATGCTTTTTGCGGCCATTATGGAGATGCGGCTGGAGCGCTATGAGGACGCTGAATTAAAGCTTAATTTTCTCTCAACTGTTGCACCGAATGAATCAAATACTTATGAATACGCTCATCTCAAATATATTAAAAAAGACTACAAAAATGCGGAATATTACGCAAAAAAATCCCTTGAACTTAATCCGATGATGCTCAATCCTTATCTGATACTCGCAAGGGTCTATAGAGAGCAGCTTGATTACACAAAAATGCAAGAAACTTTTAAGCATGCCGAAATCCATAATTCCAAAAAACCTGATTTGTATTACGAATGGGGGTTGATGGAACAATATCTGGAACATTACGAAAGAGCAAAAGTAATGTTTGAAAAAGTTCTGGAACTTTCACCGGATGAAGATTATGCAAAAGCAGGGCTCGGTCTGACTCTTGCGGCGGCAGGGGATTTTGATGCGGCGGAAAAACTTATATCAAAAGTTATGGAAAAAGAACCGGATAATTATCTTGCGGTGAAAGGCAGTGCTATAATTGCTTTTAAAACCGGAAATTTTGATAAAGCAATCGAGAGTTTTAAACATATTATTAAGGAGGATAAAACGGATTACGCCTG
>CALUTK010000028.1 GCA_944323675.1 Candidatus Gastranaerophilales bacterium
GTATCGCCCGTCGGAGTTGTATCACCTGTTGGAGTTGTATCGCCCGTCGGAGTTGTATCACCTGTTGGAGTTGTATCGCCCGTCGGAGTTGTATCACCTGTTGGAGTTGTATCTTCCGTCGGTGTTGTGTCGCCCGTCGGAGTTGTATCACCAGTCGGCGTTGTGTCGCCGGTCGGGGTTGTGTCACCTGTTGGAGTTGTGTCGCCTGTTGGCGTTGTATCTCCGGTCGGGGTTGTATCTCCAGTCGGCGTTGTATCACCGGTTGGGGTTGTATCACCGGTTGGGGTTGTATCACCAGTCGGCGTTGTGTCACCGGTTGGTGTTGTGTCACCAGTCGGCGTTGTATCTCCCGTTGGGGTTGTATCTTCTGTCGGCGTTGTGTCGCCGGTTGGAGTTGTGTCGCCAGTTGGGGTTGTGTCGCCTGTTGGTGTTGTGTCGCCGGTCGGGGTTGTATCGCCGGTCGGGGTTGTGTCGCCTGTTGGTGTTGTGTCGCCCGTCGGGGTTGTATCACCAGTCGGCGTTGTATCGCCTGTCGGGGTTGTATCGCCTGTCGGGGTTGTATCACCTGTTGGAGTTGTGTCACCAGTCGGCGTTGTGTCGCCTGTTGGCGTTGTATCACCGGTTGGAGTTGTGTCGCCCGTAGGAGTTGTATCACCTGTCGGTGTTGTATCGCCCGTTGGGGTTGTGTCACCCGTTGGGGTTGTGTCACCCGTTGGGGCGGTTGGTTCTGTCGGTTTTATGTCACCTGTAGGTTCAGGTACGATTAGATGGTCGTCCCCTTCATCCTCATACCCCGGAACTACACCATCCTGACTGCTTCCGCCGCCATAGTAATTCCTGTCATGGATATCTTTCCCGATTCCTTTTACATCATCAGGTCTTACCGCATTTACTCTTATTTCTGTCTCTTTATTACTTATAGCAGTTCTATCGTCGTATTCCCAATAAGATTTGCCGTTTTCATCCCTGTCTTTTCCCATGTGGAAATGGAAACCGCCTGCATACACATTATCTCCGGTCAAGGTTACATTTGTATCCTTATTCGTATTCATGTTTTTTATTACAAGGTTTGAATCAGCATAGCCGTCGTAACCATCCAAGTCCGTATGGTCAAGTCTTGTTCTGTCATTAATATCAAGAACTTTTATATTAATATTATCAGCAATAACTCCATCAGTTGTTCCGACATTTTCAATATACATTTCTGCGCCGCGCGTGATAAGGTTCAAATCTTCTTCAGCAGAAACATTTTCAATAAACGTGTCACCTGAAAATTCCGCGTAAATTGAACCTTTATTCGCGAGAAGATTACATACGTGTGTATCATAAGCATCACTCAAACCTTTTATATAAATACTGCCGTTTTCGGATTTCATATCCACCCCGTAAGTGTCAGATACAGGTTTATTGGTAAGAGTATTTAAATCAATCTTATTAACAGGACTCTTTGTCGCGTCAAATGTTAATTTTTTGTCGCCGGCTCCGATGTCGCCCGTCGCAAGAATTGAAATTCCGTAACCTTTTACATTCGGTTTTGCAGCATCTGTTGAAGCGTTTAAAATATCATAGGCAATTTTATTCTGTATTGCTGAACCCGCATACAGAATAGCTCTCCCGTCTGCGTCAATGTAATTCAACTTCATATCGGAATCCAATGCCGCAAGGTTTATTGTTAAATCGTTGTCTTTTGCAAATTTTGAAGTTACAGCAGTATAAGTACCGTCGATATTTGCATTGATTGAACGCGTCAGGTCTCTATCATTTACACCGGTACAAATTCCGTTATCGCAAGGGTTGTCGTTTTTGCCGATTGTACCGTCTGTAACATGGATATTTAAATTCCCGCCGTTTGTTGTGTATAAGAGAGTTTTCGCAACACCGTAATTCAAAAGGCTTCCGTCGACTATTTTTATATTAATGTCGCCGTCAGAGGAAACATAAAAGTCATTTGCGGAATTATCTCCTATCTCAATATTGCCTCCGTCTGAGAAAAGGTCAATGCCGTGCGCTTTCAGAAACCCTTTTATATTTATTCCGCCGGTGCTGAGGTTTTGGATATTTAATTTATGTGAATTATTTTCTACCCTGCCGGTACTTTCAATATTCACTGCACCTTGTGAATTATAAATATTTGTCTCCCCGCCTTTTGAGAAAACCTGTCCGGCTATCTTTATACCCGCAGAACCGGCATTTTTAATTCTCGTTATTCCGTTATTATAAAGTTCTGCAAGTTTTCCTATAACAATCCCGCCTGATGCACCGTTTTCAATTTGCAAAGTCCCGTTATTGTTATTGATATTGCCGTTTATGTTAATTCCCTGTTCGGATTTAATAATCGTATTTCCGTTCGCGTTTGTAATTTTTCCGTCAACTGTAACGCCTGCTGAGCCGACACTTTCTATTTGAGTTTTGCCATTCCCGAAATTCTGTAAAGTTGCACCTTCTGCCACTGTAACTCCGTCATTACCCGTCCCGTGTGATACAATCTTGATTGTACCGTCAACTGTTTCAAATGAAGTACCGGAACTTGTGCCGTTTTTTACAAGCTGATTAAACAGTAAATCTGCCTGTTGATATGAATTTATTTTCATATCAGCGCCGGAACCGCCTCCTGCAAGAAGTCGCGCGCCGCTATTCACTGCAACATCTTTTGCAGCAAGATTAATAGCATCTCTTGCCATTACAGTTCCGTCAATTCTTATTGTACCGTTACCTTTCAAAGCCATCGCCGCTTCATATTCAGGAGTTCCGGGTTTTGAAAGAACTTCCGCATACTTTTTCATATCGCCGGTAAAGTTGTTATACTGACACGGAGCAGGCGTCATAACTGATAATGAACCGACATTTAAAACTCCGCTTGCCCCTACTACCATCCCGTTTGGAGAAACAAATATTGCATGCCCCGGATAAAAACCGCCGTCACGTACTGTATTCAAAATCCCATTGATGTTAATTGTATTATCTACAAAGTTTACAAATTTTGATACATTCTCTTCCCCGTATTTAAATATAAGATTTGCAATATCATCTTTTGAAAGGTGAAAATTTTCATAGTGTCTGAAACCTATATCATTAATTATATCCTCCGGCCTAATATTATAGATTCCGTTCACGCCTTCTATCCCAGAAATATCCGATGCAAAAACCTGCGTTGTAATTAATGTCAATGATAATAAAGAGACGACAATTCTCAGACGCTTCTTACTTGGGGTAAACATAATTTTCTGTCCTTTCACTGATAATATATAACTGATTTATTTAGGGTATTATAATTATATATATCTGTATAAATTTAAGCCAAGATTTAATAAAACTTAATATTATCCGGCACGTTTAAACATATTGTTGTTTATAGCGAAATAACAGACATAAAATACCAAAACGAGGACTGTCATTTTAATAACAGGAGTAATCCCCGGGATATCTAAAAAGAGATAATGAATAAACCCGAGAGGAATAAATGACAATAACATTCCTGCAACTATTCTCAATGGACAAAGCAGTCTGAGACCCGGTAGAACTATTATTATACTCAGAAAATAGTAGAGGAAATTTGCCCCGAGGGTTGCCATTCCGACACCTTCAAGCCCGAATTTCGGAATTAAAATAATGTTCAAGGCAATCCCGACAATCCCTGAGATAAGTTTGCAAATAAAATCAATATAGGTTTTATTTGCAAGGTGGTACTGAAGTGTTGTGTAATCTGTCAGCCCCATAAAAAATGTTCCAAACGCAAAATACGGTATAAGCCTGAAAGCTTCATGGAACTTCGGCGCAGAAAATATTGCCACAAAATCCTGTGCATATAATGACATAACTGTTACAACAGGAAGTGATATAAGAATATAATATCCCGTAAACCGTGAAATAATAGGTCTTACATCAATTCTTGCTTCGTACATTCTGATTATACGCGGAACCGCGGCAACAGTAATGATTGAAAATATTGTCATTAAAAGCGGCAGAGTAACGCCATAGGCAACCCCGACGTATCCGACATCCGTAAATCCGCTTATGTTATTCATAATAAACTTGTTGCTTTGATTTATAATCCATGCACTTAAAGACGTTGCCGCAATCGGAATTCCATATGCAAATATCGGCAGAAGAACATTCAGCTTTAATTTAGGAATTCTAAAGTATGCCCATATGTTACTCTGGTAGATAAGCAGAATATCAATTAACGTAATAGATATTGCCATGCCTAAAAGCAGTGCGATCGCGCCCATATGAAACACTTTTATGAAAAATACCGAAAGCCCGATTGTCAAAATCTGGTTTAAAATTGTTGAAAAAGTAAATGCTACGGACTTTAACTGGGCCCTGAGCAGCTGGAATAAAAGCGCCCTTATGGCAACCGGTATAATCAGCAATAATATTGCAAGAAAATAATGCGGCTGAATCTTAAAGAACGAATAGAAATGATCTCTAAATACAAAGGTTAGCAGGAACATTGCAAGGATATTGAATCCAAGAATACTCACCAATATAGAAAGGTAACTCGGCAAGTCCTGCGCAAGCTGGTGCTGACGGAAAAATCTAAGACCGGACAAACCGACCCAGTCAGAGAACAAAATACAAAGAAAAGAAAGAAGCGCAATTGATAAAGAATACAATCCATACTGTTCAGGAGGCAAAAGACTCGTATAAACAGGGACGATAATTGCGTTTCCGAGCATGCCGCAAATCTTCGACGGAGAATATTTCAGCATATCACGGAAGATTGCTTTTAATTGTATTTTTTCTTCTTCCTTGTTCTCTATGAATTCCATCATTAACCTTTTAAAATAATTCTACACTAAAAATTTAAATTAGTCATCCGGTTAAAATGGAATTTTTGAATTTAATTGAGTTTTAAGTTTCTGTAATAAGAATGAAAAAGGCTGATTATTAAAATCAGCCTTTTTGAATATTACTAAGCGGCGCGTTTTTTGTAACGATCCATTATATCTTGACCGCGGGCAAGTCCGCTGAAATCCTTGTTGTATTGCGGAGGTAACGAGTATCCGCGGGTTTGTCCTTGAGCGCGTCCTCCCTGCTGAGATCTTTGTGCCATAGCAGCTCCGAGAGTAGACATCTGTTTACCTATCTTAGCGTATGTGTCAGGATCTCTGGCCGCTTTTTTGATTCCGTCTCCAAGATTCTGGAATCCGTCTTTTATGTTTTCTTTAGCGTTCTGGAAGCCTTCTTTAATGCCGTCTTTTGCTTTTTGGAATCCGTTTGAAATACCGTTTTTAACCTTTTGACCGAATGATAAGTTTTCGCCTGCGCCTTCTTGCAGACCGGTTGTGCCAGTCTGGAGTCCGTCAGCTAATCCGCTTGGCGAATTAGGATCAAGTGTCGGAGCATTTGAACTAATTGCATCGGCCGGATTACCTGCAGAAGCCCCTTGTTGTTTCAGCTGTTCTGCCATTTCTTTAGCTTGGAGTGATTCAGCAGCCTGATTTTTAGCCTGTTCAACCGAGGCATCAATAGCTTTCATGTCATTCTTGAGGCTCTTAGTGCCTTTAGCTGCAGCTGCACCTGACTGAATTGCAGCACCTGCTGTCTGTAATGCTGCGGCAAAGTTGCCGTCGGCTACGTTACATGCTGTTTTGGTTATATTTGCAGCCATTGAACCATAATTACCTACGAGTTCTGTTACTTTACCAACTTTTCCGACAACGCCGCCTGCAGAAATTAATGCAGCACCTGCTGCTGCCGTGAACGGGTTAGAAGCCAGAGCCTGTCCTGTAATTACCATACCTTTACCAACGTATTGCAAAGTCTTACCAACTTGTTGAACTGTTTGGCTGATGTCATCTATTTTATTTGCAACTTTCATAATCTTGTCAGTTGTTTTCTGTTCGGTTTCCATTGTTTTTTCAGCTTTTTTGTAGTAAACAGATTTTAATCTGACTTTGTTATGCATTACGGTGATTGACTTGTTTGTAGAAGTTTGCAATTTTTGCAGTTTCTGACCGCTTGCCTGCATACTATCAGTTTTTACACCGATTTGATTATTAAGTTCTTCTATTCTGCTGGCAGTGTCGTCATTTCCGGAAGCTCCATTTGTTTGAGCAGTACTTTGTTCACCTGCAAGTTTCAGAGAGAATGCACTGCTTTCTCCCATACCGGTGCTGTCAGCCGTCAAGCTTTGTAATTCAGACTGAAGGGCATCAATTTCTGTTTTTGTCTGAGCCATTTTTTCAGATTCTTTTGCCATTAGAGTCTGATTTTTCTTAATGTTTTTTGTTTCTTTTGCTATGTCTTTATTGAATTTAGCTTCATCTTTTTTTACGTCTTTTTGAGTTTTTGTTGCATCCTTTTGGTATCCTTCAACTTCTTTGGTATTCTTTTCGGTTTCGGAAGTTTGTTTTTCAAGTGCGGCATTTTCTTGTTCTGCATCCCCTGCCATTGCTTTACCTTCTTCTTTGCTGACATCTCTTCCGTCTTTAGATGATGTTTTGCCTGAACCTGAGGCATTTCCGTCGTTAGTAATTGCACCGTCGCCGCGGGCTATGCTTTTCAGATTAGCCTGTGAATTTTCAAATTCCTGTTCAACTAATTTATCCTGTTTTTCTTCAAGTTTGTCCAGTTGTTTTTGAAGCATCATCTTTTCAACAAGATTAGCTCCATTCATATCCTGTTTTAACTGATTAATGGCTTCTCTGCCTTGTTTAGCTGTTTTTATACTGTCTATATCAGAATATAATTTCTTTTCTTCTGTTTTTTGTGCCTGAGCATTGTTTAATTTCTGAATACCGTCTGAAACATTTGTCGGTTTTGCATCTTTAGTTTGAGTGGTTTGTTTTGCATTTGGAGCGTTGAATATTGAACCGTTCTTTGTCATATAAGACGGTTGGTTTGCCGTAGCAGTCTTGCCGCTCTGCTTTTTCATAGCGAGCTTGACTAAATCAGCCTTATTCATACTGTTTACATTAATACTCAATGTAAAGCTCTCCGTATATTTACTCTCTTAAATATATAAAGTATTGCCAAAACCGTTGATTTCAGCATGTTTTACTTTTGTTACATTTGTTAATATTTATTTTTGTTACTTTTTAGTTTGCGTAATTTGTTTATTTTTGATAAAATTTTTTTATAGAAATTTTGAAAAAGTTCAGAATTTTGTATTTTAGTCAGTTAATTTTAGAGGGAGATATAGATATGAAATTAATGGAAGGTAAAAAAGGGGTTATTTTCGGAGTGTCAAACACTCACGGGATTGCCTACGGAATTGCAAAACAACTTCATGAAGCAGGTGCTGATATTGCATTCACTTACGCGGGCGAAGCTATGGAAAAACGCGTAAGACCTATTGCTGAAGATATGGGCGCAAAAATTATTATGAGCTGTGATGTTACAAAAGAAGAAGAAGTTGCGGCTGTATTTAAAGAATGCGAAAAACTTTACGGAAAACTGGATTTCGTGGTTCATGCCGTAGCGTTTGCCGCAAAAGAAGATTTGCAGGGAAGATTTATTGATACCTCCCGTGAAGGCTGGGATTTAGCAATGGGCATCAGTGCTTATTCTTTAATTACGCTCTGTAAGCACGCTGAACCGATTATGAATGAAGGCGGATCTATTTTTGCACTCACATATCTCGGCTCTGAATATGTAGTTGCAAATTATAATATTATGGGAGTTGCAAAAGCAGCGTTAGAATCTTCAATGAGATACTTAGCCGCAGACCTCGGCAAAAAAGGAATCAGAGTTAACTGTATTTCTGCCGGCGCCGTTAAAACACTTGCTGCAAAAGGTATTTCAGGATTTGACAAAATGCTTAAAGCTGCAGTTGCAAAAGCACCTCTCGGCAGAAACGTTTCACTTGATGATGTTGGAAAAGCCGGTTTGTATTTAGCATCTGATTTATCAACAGGTACAACAGGACATGTACTTTATGTTGATTGCGGCTGCCACTCGGTTTACGCATCACTTGAAGAAATGGAAATTATCGCAAACTCTATTCCAAAAGCGTAAAGAATTTTCTCGCCATAGAATAAAGATATTCAATTAAAAAATTGTCATTCTGAAATTGTTTTTAGGATGGCAATTTTTTATGTTATGTTAATGTTGGTTTTCCCTTATGGTTGAGAAAATTATCTCCATTATGGCACAGAATCATTCTATTTTTACGGAATTATTTACGCTCTCTTTTTTTTGTGTTATCGTAAAATTATACGATAAAAATAAGAGGGATTTTTTATATGACAGCGTTAAAAATAGCAGATTTACCTACGGTTTATGATGCAAAAGATACCGAAGCAAGTATTTATAAGTTCTGGGAAGAGGGCGGATATTTTACGGCAAACGCAAATAGCGACAAGCCTCCTTTCTCAATTGTAATTCCGCCGCCGAACGTTACGGGTGTTCTCCACATGGGGCACGCTCTTGATGAAACTTTGCAAGATATCTTAACCCGTTACCACAGAATGAGCGGTTATGAAACCCTGTGGCTTCCGGGTACTGACCATGCAGGTATAGCAACTCAAAATGTTGTCGAAAAGAAACTTAGAGAAAAAGGTCTCTCCCGCTACGATTTAGGAAGAGAAAAATTCCTCGAAGAAACTTGGGCCTGGGCCAATGAACATAAATCGGCTATTTTAGACCAGTGTAAACGTTTAGGCGCTTCTTTTGACCGTACAAGAGAAAGATTTACCTTTGACAAAGGCTGCTCCGAAGCTGTTAAAGAGGTTTTTGTCAGACTTTACGAAAAAGGCTTGATTTATAAAGGAAAATATATTGTAAACTGGTGTCCTCGCTGTCAATCCGCGATTTCTGATGTAGAAACTGAATATGCTACAGAACAGGGGCACATGTGGGAAATTTCTTATCCTGTTAAAGGCGAATCAGGCGCGATTATAGTTGCAACAACTCGTCCGGAAACAATTTTCGGTGACGTTGCGATTGCTGTCCACCCAGATGATCATAAATATTCCGAACTTGTCGGTAAAACTGTTATAATCCCGCTTTCCGGAAGAGAAATTCCTATTATTGCGGATGAATATGTTGACAGAAATTTCGGCACCGGCGCTGTAAAAATTACCCCTGCTCACGACCCGAACGACTTTGAAGTAGGCAAACGCCACAACTTAAAACCTATCTGGGTTATCGACGGCGAAGGTAAAATGAAGGCTTGCGGCGAAGTTCCGCCTGAACTCCACGGGTTAGACCGCTATGAAGCAAGAGAAAAGATTATCGGAATGCTTTCTTATAATAATTTCTTATTAAGAACCCGCGACCACGAACACAATGTCGGCAAATGCCAGCGCTGCGGAACAACAATTGAACCGCTTCTTTCCGAACAGTGGTTTGTAAAAATGGCTCCGCTTGCAAAAGAAGCTATTGCAGCGGTTAAAGACGGCAGAATTAAGTTTGTACCTGAAAGATGGGAGAAAAATTACCTCGGCTGGATGGAAAATATCCGCGACTGGTGTATTTCACGCCAGCTCTGGTGGGGGCACCAGATTCCTGCTTATTACCACAATAAAACAGGCGAAATGGTTGTAGCAAGAGAAAATCCTGATCCTGAAAATTATACGCAGGATCCTGATGTGCTAGATACGTGGTTCTCATCAGGTTTATGGCCGTTTTCAACTATGGGCTGGCCAAATACTGAAAGTCCTGATTTTAAAAAATTCTATCCGACCACTACCCTTGTAACCGGCTTTGATATTATTTTCTTCTGGGTTGCAAGAATGATTACAATGGGGTTGGAATTTACAGGAAAAGCTCCTTTCTCAACCGTTTATATCCACGGGCTGATCAGGGATGAAAAAGGTCAGAAAATGTCTAAATCTAAAGGCAATACAATTGACCCTGTTAAAATTATCGACCAGTACGGCTGTGACGCTTTGAGATTTACTATGACATCGCTTTGTACATACGGCGGCCAGGATATCAAAATGAGCGAAGAAAGATTTGAATACGGCAGAAACTTTGCCAACAAAATCTGGAACGCTTCAAGGTTTGTTCTCATGAACCTTGAAGGCGTTGATAACAAGGACATTGATTTTGATAACCTTACTATCGCTGACAAGTGGATTTTAGATAAGTTAAATTCAACAGCAAAAGAAGTTAATGAGAATATTAAAGAATTCAGAATCGGTGAAGTTGCACATATTCTCTACGATTTCTTCTGGAATTCATACTGCGACTGGTATGTTGAAATCGCGAAAATTCAACTTCAGGATGCAGATTTGAAAGCAAATACGCAGCGAGTATTGAGATATGTTCTTGATATGTCATTAAGAATGCTTCACCCGATAATGCCGCATATCACGGAGCGTGTATGGCAGTTAATCCCTGACCTCCCTTGTAAAGGGAGGGGGACCGCAGCTGCGGTGGAGGGATTTTTCCCTGCGATTATCGTGGCTCAATTCCCTGTGTATGATGAAAAACTTTCATTCCCGCAGGAAGCTAAAGAAATGGAACTGGTTTTTGAAACCATTAAATCTCTGCGTAATGTAAGACAGAGCTTCAATATCTCAACCTCATTAAAGATAGATATTGAAATCCGCGCCGCAGAAGATGAAAAACCGGTATTCAACGCGATTGAATCTTATATCAAGAAACTCGCAAAAGTAGAAAATATAACTTATGCAGACTCAAACGCTCCTGTTCCGCAAAAAACGGCAACAGCAGTTGTGTCAGCCTCAAAAATAGTACTTTCGCTGGAAAATCTGATTGATTTTAACGAAGAAATCAAGCGCCAGCAAAAGAAACTCGACAAATTAACAGGGGAGAAAAAATCTCTTCAGGGAAGAATTAACAACCCTAAATTTGTCGCAAATGCCCCGAGTGAATTAATTCAGCAAACAAAAGAAAGAATTGCCGAAATCGAAATTCAGGAGAGTGCAATCAATGAGCTTATTGCTTCATTGAAATCCTAATTAAATAACAAAAATGCATAAATAACAGGCATGTTCAGCGGATATGCCTGTATTGTGCTGTAAAAATTTGTTAAGTAAGGTTAAAAAACCTTTACATATTGACTTTCGTCTGCTAAAATAGTAGCAAAGTTAATAGGTAATGTCTTTTGGACAATGGAGTAAAGATGACATCAAGTGAATTAGATTTTGAAGAATTGCTGAAACAATATGATTACAAGTTTCAAAAGGGTGACCTTGTAAAAGGTATAGTATGCGGCTATGACAGCCATGGTGTAATGGTTGATATCGGAGCAAAAACAATTGCTATTGTTCCGACCCGTGAGGCTGTCGAAAAAGACGAAAAAGTAGAAGATAAATTTGAAAAAGGTAAGGAATACGAATTCCTTATTATAAGAGAAGAAGATGAAGACGGCAAGTTTCTTCTTTCCCGTAAAAAAGTTGATTTTGCTTATGCGTGGAAAGAACTTGAAAAAGCTAAAGCCGCTGATGAAACTATTCTCGGTACAATTGCCGGAATCGTTAAGGGCGGGATTTTAGTTGAAATCTCAGGCGTTAGAGGTTTTGTTCCTTCTTCTCAATTGAGAACAAAGGAAACTGATCTGGAAGTAGGGTCTAAGATTGAATTAAAAATCTTAACTCTTGACAGCCAGCAGAATAACTTCATTCTCTCTAATAAGAAAGTTTATGAAGACAGCGCAGTTGAAGCAAGAAAAAATGTATTCTCTCAAATTGAACCGGGACAAATAGTCAAGGGTGACGTTGTCAGAATCACAGATTTCGGCGCGTTTGTTGATCTTGGCGGCATTGACGGGCTTCTTCCGTTGTCACAACTTTCATGGAGATGGATTGATCATCCGACTGATATTTTGAATGTCGGCGACAAAATTGATGTTGAAGTTATTGCGGTAGACCACGACAAGCAGCGTGTTTCTTTAAGTTTGAAAAACCTTGAACCTGATCCGTGGTTAGAGGCTGAAAAACAGATTAAAGAAGGCGACAAAGTTGAAGGTACAATCACCAGAATTAAACACTTCGGCGCATTCGTTGAGGTATTCCCTGGAGTTGAAGCACTGCTTCCTCATAACGAAGTAGTAGAACTTCAAAACAAAGACGGAAATATTTTACAGGTGGGCGACAAGGTTATGACTTACATTATGAAGTTTAACCCGACAGATAAGCGTATTGCGTTATCAGTAACAGAGCCTCACCCGGAAGAAGAACAACCTGCAGAATAATGGAGTAAATAAAAAAGGACCCGCTGTATATTTTCAGCGGGTCCTTTAGTGTTCAGCAGGCAGACATTTAAGGCTGATTTAAATAAATGAAATTTGAAAAAAATCTAATCTGTTTGTATGAAATTTACTGATTTCTTTGTATAAATTTTTTCATATTGCCGTATAATTTATTGTAGTTATGTTGACTTTTTGAAAAACATAATTAAAAAAGAAATGTAGTAGTAGACAATTTAGACAATGTAGAGGAGAGCAGCTTATGGGTATGGCAGCTTCACAGGCGAGATATTTGGCACTGACCGCAAGAAAAACCAACGTTGAATATGAAGGACAACAGATTAACCAGGCACGTACAGCACTGGCAAACCAGAGTGCAAATACTTTTAATGATTTGCTTGCTCTGGAAGTCCCGACTGCTCCTAGTACTCAGGATTATACTGAATTGAAATATACTTATACAGATGGAACTGAAGGAGAAGAAATTTCCAGCATGACTGAACTCCAGAATGATCCGGACGGGTATAATTATCTTATAACCCATTTCCATTTTGCAGATGTTTTTCAGGGTGTTCAGAATAAACTCTCTAATCCTCAGGTTGTTCAAGATGATGTGTCTACAAAAGATTCTATTTCAAGAGATGATATTGATACGGTTGAACAGCCGACATTCACGGTAAACGGATATAATGTAACAACTTATGACCCTGCAGACGCAAATCAGAAAAATGTGTTTGATCAATTAGTTGCTCAATATCCGGATATGCAGGAAGATGATATGATGACCTATACTGATGCAAACGGAAATCTTCACTTTGTCTCAAGAACAGAACTTGACAGTACCGGTGATGTTAAAGACAGATTTATTGAGACTGGTACAGCTTCAGAAGCTACTGTTGATAGAGCAAATATTGTTGATACAGGTGCCGGTGCATATACAGTTAACGGATTTAACGTAAATGCATATGACGCAGCAGATCCTGCGCAGAAAGCAATTTATGACAGGTTAGCCGCCCAGTATCCCGATATGACGGAAGCTGATGCTATGACTTATACTGACGCTGACGGAACCCTTCACTTTGTTTCTCAAACAGAATTGCAGGGAACCGGTAATATCAAAGACAGATATATTGATCCTAACGCAGATACTGTGACAGAACTTACAACCCCGCGTGCGGATATTGTGACAACTGAGCCGACAGGGAATTTGACTTATACAGTAAACGGAAATCAGGTAAGTAAGTATGACCCTACTAATCTGGAGCAGAAAAAAGTTTACGACAAATTAGTTGAAGATTATCCTTCAATCAGTAAAGATTTTGATGATTTAGGCTGCTATACTGATGAGGATGGTATCATGCACTTTACATCACTTTCAGCTCTGGCAGATGAAACAGCAGGTGATCCTTATGATTATTATGTAGAATCCGGTGTTCCAACTTATGTCGGTAACTGTAAACTTGAAAAATATGACCCGACAGATCCTGAGATGAAAACAGCATATGAGCAAATTCTTAAGGATTGGCCGGATTCAGATTTTGCGCTCACTGATCCTGAGGATATTTATATCTGGGAATGGCAGGGCGAAACAAGGTTTGCCTGTGCAAAAGATTTGACAAGTTCTGCAATAAGCGGGCCTGATCAATCTTTACCTACAGAAAATCAGGATAAGTTAACCTATTACGTTGCTAAAAACGTAGAAGAAAAAATCGAAAGAACAGAAAAGGCAATGGTAGACCTTGATGAAGCAGGTCGTCCTCAAACTATCCGTTATCAGGATTCTTCTGTTACATACTATCTGAATACTGAAACAGAAACCGATCAGGACGCATATCAGGATGCGATGAACCAGTATAACTATGATATGCAGGTTTATGAAAAAGCAATTCAGGATATCAACGCAAGAACAGAGCGAATTCAACAGGAAGACCGTACTCTTGAATTGAGACTGCGTCAGCTTGATACGGAACAAGAGGCACTACAAACCGAAATGGAAGCGGTTAAGAAAGTTATTGATAAGAACATTGAATCTACATTCAAAACATTTGAATAATAACTTAACGCTGACATGGCGGCAAATTAAAAACAAGAGGTACAAATGGCATATAAGAATGACAGTTATCTGGTAATAGCAAACAAGTTCGGCTCCGCAAGCGGAGACGCAAAAGCGCAGTTGTTTGAAACATACGACAAACTACGTGATATTACGGTTTCCGGAACCGGTGCAGGTACAGGTTTTGAGATGACCGGTACTTTCTTATACAGGATTGCGAGTTTGTTGGCTCCGTCATCCTTTGCGAATGTTTTTGGCGCTTCAGAAACGATGAATATTGCCGGTACCTCGTATTATTCACCTTTCACCGGCGGCTCTTCTTACGGAATAGATTCATTGTATAATTATTCAGGTTTTCCTGGTGGTGCTGCCCCTGTATCATGGGGGTTAGGCGGAACCGCAACCGGCGGTGCAGCTTCAATTACAGGCTGGGGTACAAGTTCCGGCGGGGTCGCAACAGGATATGCTTCAAATCTCGGCGGAATTGCGGATGTCGCAAGTGCTGCAGCTTACGGTGTAGGCTCTGCAAACGGTTACGGCTGGCTCGGACGTAATATAGTTCTTCCTGTAGCAAGTGTTATTTCCGGATGGGGCGGTATTATGCAGGCTGCGGCTCCTTATTTGGGTGAATTCGGTCTTCCTGCCATTGTTATGGCTAACTTAATGCAAGGTACTTCATCGGCTGCTCTTGCTGCTTACCAGAATGTTACCGGTAATATTACGGCAAACGCTGATACCATCCTTTCAAATAAAGTAAGAAACATCGAAACTGTTTGTAAAATGCTTGATACTCAGGGCGATGTTGTTAAAAAGATGCTGAAAGAATCAATCGACGGCGATAGTAAGGCTATTCAAAACTTATAAAATTATGAAAAAATATATATCAAACGGAAATGTTATTTTAAGTGTAGCAGAAAGAATTGTAAAATTTTATTGCGGAATATTTTCGCATACCCTTTCTGCATTAAAGTTTCAGACAAATATTCCGTTAAATAAAAAGGAGCGTGAAGAAATTGAGCGTTCCGGTGCTGATACATCAAAGGTAATTAAGTAAGACTTTAGTTAAGACATGTTAAAAAACTTTACAAAACAGGCAATAAATCTGTGCTGATTGTTTTTATATACATGTAGAACTAAAGTGTAAGGAGACAAATGCTTCAAGAAACTTTAGTAATGAATATAAAAAGGATACTAGATTTCCTTATATATTCAAGGAACTTTCTGATAAGGAAAAGCCCTATCAAAGCTCTGATAAATTCAATTGTAGAAGGTTTACGAGATTTCTTGACAATGAAAAAGAAATTGAAGATGGCTCAGTACAGATTGAATTATCACAGACACCAGTTTCAAAAAATGGAACAGTTGATTGCTGAGAATAATCAACACAGCTTCTTGAAAGGGAATAACCTTAACGAAACAAGATAGAAGGAAAAGAAAATGGGTCTCATAGTCGATACAATCAGGATGCAGTATCTGAACAACGTAAGGATGGATTTGGAATACAAAATTCAGTTGATTACGCAGACGCGTTCGGAATTGATGTCATCTTGCAACGATTTAATGCGGGTAGGAAACGATTATGATTCTGATAACCCGATAGTTAAAACCCTCAACCAGCGGCAGGCGAAGTTAAAGCTGCTGGATCAGAAACTGGAGCAGCAGATGCTTCAATACCAGACGAAACTCAAGATGGTTGAGACAGAATACAATTCCTGCAGGGCAAGGGTTGATAAAAATATTCAGCAGGCATTTTCTTATCAATAGTATAAATTTTAAAAGCGGCTTAAAGGCCGCTTTTTTTAATGATTAGTTTGAATAAATAAACTTATAATATCATTTACGACAGCGAATTGTCTCTGGTATTTTTGCGCCTGAGCTTCAAGAACAGAGATTTGTTTTTTGTATTCAAGGATATTAGTCTGGCAGTCTCTGACTGATTGGTTAAGATTTTCCTGAACCTGCTGGGCTTCCTGAAGAACTCCTGTCATAGAAATTCCGAGAGCTTCCATTGTCTGCTTAATAATTTGTGCGCCGGTTTGTTTTGAAACTCCTGAAGGGAGTTTGTTTATAAGCTGTTTTAAAACCGCTACGTTCGCCGGTAATTCAAAATCTTCCACAGGCGGAATTGCATCTTTTCTCTGGAAATTCATCAAATTAGAGTTGAATGCATCATTTATTTGCTGGGAATTTGCAAAGGTGAATGATGATTGTTCCGTTTTTGGCTCCTGAATATTTTCAAAAGTATTGTTAGATGTAACAAATTCATTATTCTGCGGCTGAATAACTTCAGTTTCGGTTTCTTCGTAAGACGGAGTGGAGAAAGAATCTTCCTCTTCGTGAACCGGATTAATTTCAATGTCCGATTGCTGTTTTAATGCTTCAACGATTTTTTTGCCTACGCCTTCTGTTATTCTGTTACTTGCCATTTTTCCCTCTGTAATTTAATTTGTTTCTTTGTCAACAAAATTATATTAAAGACATAAAATTATTTCAACCAAAACCCCTGAAAATATGAAAATAAGATTACAAAATTATAAGATTATATTGAAATGAGTCAAATTTGTGCTAAAATTAATAACTGTACGAGGTATATATGGCAAAAAGAGTTAACATAAGAATATTTGAAAATTCAGAAGAGAATCCAAACGATTGGTATAAAGTTGACGAATATGAATGCGGTGCATTCAGAAAACTCATGTACGGAGAGAACCCGCAGCAGGCTGCAGAATTATACAAATCTCCGCAGATGGTTGATTATGAAGTCGTTGACGGCAAGGAACTTTCATATAATGAATTGAATAACGTTGTGGAAGTTACGAATATTGTAAGTGAATTTTATGATGTGAACGCGGTTGCTATCGTAAAACATTCTATGCCTTGCGGGGTTGCTCTGGGACGCACAATTGAGGAGGCTTACAATAAAGCTTTTGACTGCGATCCTGTTGCGTCATTTTTTGGTACAATAGGTTTTTCCCAGAAAGTTGACTTTGAAGTTGCAAAGCATATAAATTCTATGTCTGTAAAAGTCGTTGTTGCTCCTGATTATGATGAAGAAGCATTTGAACTTTTAAGACGTAATTTGTTTTTAAAGATAGTAAAATTAAATACGCCTTTAAGCAGATTTAAATCCTATATGCATAAAATTGCAAAAATAACGCCATTTGGAACTCTTGTTCAGGATTTTAATAAGAGTGAACTTTCAGTCCAGTCGTTCAGGATAGTAACAAAAGTAAAACCGACAAAGGAGCAGATAGAAGATGGCGTTTTTGCGTGGAAGGTTTCAAAATACGCAAGAACAAATTCTATAGTAATAGCAAATAACTTTAAAACAGTTGCAATATCGCAGGGACACTTAAACCCTATAGCAGGTGTAGAAGAAGCCTTAAAAACTGCCTGTGATACCACAAAAAACGGTGTAATGGTTCTGGATAATACCCTCCCGACAATTGACGGAATTTACGCAGCGGCTCAGGGACGGATTTCTTTGATAATCCAGCCGGGCGGTTCTGCTAAGGATTCTGATATAATCGCGCTTGCTGACAAATATAATATTGCAATGATTATAACGGGGGTAAAAAATGCAAGAAGCTAAGGTAATGCAAATAAAATCGTGGGAAGATTATTTTTTGGATCTTGCAAAGACCTGTGCAAGCCGTTCAAACTGTATAAGAGCGCAGGTTGGAGCCGTGATTGTCGGAGAGGATAAAAAGATAAAAGCAACCGGCTATAACGGTACACCGTCAAAAGTTGAATCCTGCGCAGAGCGCGGTGAATGCTACAGAATTAAACATAATATTGAATCCGGCACCCGCTATGAAACCTGTCGTTCAATCCACGCCGAGCAAAATGCAATAATACAGGCAGGTCAGGACAGATGTAAAGATGCCACAATGTATATCTGGGGGCACAATTTTATTTGTATTCTTTGTAAGCGTTTTATAGTTCAGTCCGGCATAAAAAATGTAGTATTGAGAAAAGATGAAAATTCTCCGATACTTCACGTAACAGTAGAAGATATCCGCCGCGAACTCAACGAAGCGTAACTTATTCAGGCTAAAACGTCCTAAATTACGGGACTTATATAGATGTTTCCACCATATATTATTAAGAGATAAACATAATGTCATTCCGAACTTGTTTCGGAATCTTACCACCGACAAGACCCTGAAACAAGTTCAGGGTGACAATTTTAGCTATTATCAGTGAAATTTGCTATATAAATCCCTAAATTTTAGAACAGGTTGCGGATTAGACTTTTCATAAAAAATCATTAAGTACATATCGTAGGTATGATATGTACTTTAAATTATCCGAAATTTCATACGAACGGATGATTTTTGTGCATAAGTATGCGTAAATTCCGAAAACTTACGTTACAATAAAATAGGAGGAATTTAATATTATGAGTAGTTTTTATCCGAGCTATAATTTACCGGACAGAATTCAACACACAAAACTTGATTCAGGAGTATACGGAATGCCGTCAGCACGTATGCAGAGAATGGAAACGCCTGCAACGGGTGATTTTCAATCAGTGCTGTCAGGGCTTGTGGAGAACTTCAACACGGAACTCAACGCGCCGGATAACCTCTTGAAAGACGTAATGTCAGGGAATACCAATATAGATATACACGATGTTATGACAGCAATGGCAAAATCCGAAGTAAGTGTTAATATTGCAACACAGGCGGTCGGAAAAGTCATTCAGGCGTATGATAAAGTTATGCAGATTCAGGTGTAGAATATATTGTAGTAATCTATAACAAATCAGACCGGGGAACAGATGGACTTTCAAAAAATATTACAAAACAAACCTTTGCTATTCGGGATTATAGGCGGTGCCGTGATTGTGGTTGCGCTGATATTAACGCTTTCTATTGTGAGTGCGGGTAACAGTTCCAAAAACGGTACAGAAGTCAGTGAACAGCCGATTAAGGAGGATGTAAATCTTCTCACAACAGATAATCTTGGAAAAGCGCTAGAAATCCAATCCCTGCTTGCAAAAGAAGGTATTGCGGCAAGCCGTGGTCTTGATGGTACGAAATCTAATATTTATTTGAAAAAAGGCGACTGTACAACAGGTCAGAAAAAGTGTACAACAGAACAGCGCGACAGAGCGATTATGGCAATTGTTCAGAGCGGTCTGATGGATCAGAATGTAGGCTTGGAAGTTTTTGATAAAGGTGATTTTACTTCGACTAAAGAAGATAAAAAAATAAGATTGACCCGCGCAATCAACGGTGAACTTTCAAGATTAATCAAGAGAATTGACGGAGTTGATAATGCATCTGTATTTATTTCAATTCCGGAACAGACGATGTTTACATCAATGCAAAAACCTGTAACGGCAACCGTTCAGCTTGTAGTACCTGTCGGCACAAAATTGGATCAGTTGAAAGTTAAAGCGATAACAAACCTTCTTTTAGGAAGTGTTTCGGGATTAGACGCTGAAAATATTTCAATTTCCGACACCAACGGTAATGTTTATCACAGCATTATGAATGCTAATGATGAAATGCTTGCCCGAATTGAAGAAAATGATAAATATATGCAGCAAAAAGTTCAGCAGCAGTTGGATAGATTAATCGGTAAAGGGAATTACGTAGCAACCGTAAGCACCTTCCTCCGTCAGGCTCCTGCTGAAAAATACAGCACAGATTACGATCCTGAAAGAAAAACATCTGTGAACGAACAATCCTTTACTGAAGGTTTAGGTGACCAGACCCGTGACAGTAACAGAAATGTTAATGCTGTTAGTGTTTATCTTCCTAACGGTATAGCAGGCGGCGGAATGGATTCAAGCCAGGACAGAAGTTATTCCCGTTCAGCAACCGAAACACAGTATGGCGTCAGCAAAACCCAGTTGAATGAATACTTGAAGCCGGGTATGGTGGAAGATATTTCTGTAGCTGTTACAATGGAAAAGAGTGCGCTTCCGGCAGAAACCACTGTTGAAGAGCTGCGTGCACTTGTTGCAAAGGCTGCAAGCCCTAAGGTTAATCCGGAAAACGTATCAATTGCATTCTCGGATTCTGTAGATCCTTACCTTGCATCCGATAGACCTGTCAACCTTCCGAAACCTGATGAGAGCGGTAACCCTTGGTGGTTAGCGGTTGCACTGAGTGCTGTCGGTCTGGTTGTTGTATTCAAGGCAGTATCTGATAAGGTTCGTCAGATTCAGGAAGCAAACGCAATGGAAGTTGAACGTTTGAGACAGAAAGAGGCTGAGCAGGATAGAGAATTAAGCGACGTTAATATGAGAGCCGCTCAGTTGACAGACAGACAAAATGAACTTGCAGCAGGATTGCTTGAACAGCAGAACAGAGAATACATAGCAATCCGCTCACCGGAAGAAATGTTGTCAACTCTTGAAAATATGTCGGCAAATATTTCTGATGCGGATGGCGAAGAAGCCGGCGACAAGATTAAGAGCTGGATAGAAAAAGGCTCTTAAAACTTACAAAGAGCTCCTGAAATGAATTCAGGATGACAGTTTTAAATCCAATAACGAATAACGCCGCAACGGTGAAAGTAATGAAGGGAAAAGAATTATAGGAAAGGCGAAAACGACGAAGACAAAAATCGTAAAGCAAAACAGATGCGAGGGATAAGGCAGGTTACAGCTTGCCGTGAGATAAAAAATACCCGAGTGCATGGACTAAATAAAGCCGCAACTGCAAAAGTAGTGAAGGTAAAAATAATATATAGAAAAAGGCGATTTGGCAACAGTCGTAAGCTATGGTGAAAAGATGGCGATACAGGGTTTTGATTATAAAGCATTTGCACAGAGTTTGGCACAACAGGCACAAGAACTTGTACCTCAGGATTTTGACCAGAATCAAAAGGCATATGTTGCAAATACCCTTTTGAATTTCTCAATGCTTGCCGGTGAAGCCTTATATAATGATAATGAATCAAAGTTCACTGCAGATCAGGCGGCAATGATAACCCAGATTATTGCTGAATGGTCGTTCCACAAGTCTGTCGACCTTATTCGTTCAGGTATTCCGCAGATGTACTGGGACGGCGTAATGCAGAAGATTGCATTCACCATATTTGAGATTGCAAAACAGACATTTAAGCAGGGATTGCCGCAGGATCAGATATTACAGCTTATAGAACACCACGTAAAGAAAACATATCTTGATTCAATAGCGGAATTAAAGTCAAAAGGACAGATTGATGAAGCCTTAATGGAAAAAGCTTCAAAGCAGTCCAATATAGACCAGATGATGCAGCAAATGCAGGAAACCGGAGAAATCGAGCAGGCAAAAGCTGCACAACAGGCTGCACAGCAGGCTGTTGAACATTCAGTACAACAGCAGCAGGCAGCAGCTCAGCAACATGCCCCGGTACAGCAGCAGCCGATGCCGCCGCAGCCTCAAGGTGGAGTTCCGGCCGTTCAAGGCGCAGGAAATGTTTCTACTCCGCAGAAGAGTCCTTATGCTCCTCCAAAACTTTTGAAACTTGTTACCGTTGCCCTTTTATTGAAACGTGTAGATGAAGAAAAGGTGCAATCTATTCTTGAACGTTTTGATCAGGAAACCGCAGGAACCGTTATAAGATATATGTATGTGGATGGGCTGGAAGATAAAGTTGATCCTACTTTGACTATGAAATGTCTTGATGAAATTGCTGAAAACCTTCCGGGCGCAACAGAAATTAACAAAAATAAACTGGTAGAGCGTGTTAAAGAAGCAGCTCAGAATTATGATAAGAATAAGCTGGAACTCTCGCTGCAATTGGAAAGACAGAAAGTGAGAAGGTTTGTTTTTAACGCATTGGAAGATGAATATTATGCAATACCGCCCCGTGTTGCGGATGTTATTGCCACCCACCTTGAGAATGGTGTATAATAATATTGAATCATGATTATTAAAAAGAAAACATTAAGACGCAGGAAAGAGGAACCTTCTCCTGAGTCTCAGATTGTCGAAGAGGACAATAGCGGGGCTGAGGAAGTTCGTGGTGCGGATTCTGGTGATGTAGAAACCGCAGATTTATATTCGGAGGATGTTACCCCAGATGCTCCAGCCGGAGAAGAAGCGGAACAAATTCCTCAGGAGCAGGAAGAAGTTGAAGATCCTGACGATATAGACCTTTTTAGTTTAGATAATATTGATTTTTCACAAAGACAGGAAAGACGCCGCGGGGATAGACGCCGCGGTTTCAGAAGGGTTGATGACAGAAATTTAATTTCCCGTGCAAGAGAAGAAGCCGATACAATAAGAGAAGCCGCCTCAAAAGAAGGATATCAGGCCGGACTTGAGCAGGCAAAAGCAGATATAGAACTTCTGAAAGAAACTCTGGGTAATTTTATGAATGCTCCGCAGGAGGTGTATGAACAAATTGCACCGGATATTTTGGAGATAAGTGTTGAAATTGCCCAAAAAATTATTAAAAAAGAAGTATCGGAAGACCCGCAGGTACTTGTAAATACAATAGTAGAAGTTATGAAAGGATTATCAAAAGAGGAAACAAAGGTTGTGCTCAGGGTTAATCCGACACAGGTCGATATTATAAAACAGTCTGTACCGGATATTTTAAATCTTGCCGGTATGGATACAAAAGTTGTTGTACTTTCGGATGAAAATATTTCGGAAGGCGGCTGTATGGTTACAACAACAAACGGGGTAGTAGATGCGACAATTGAGACTCAGTTGTCCGTAATTAGTGAGGCGTTAAGAGAAATTTAATGGCAGCGGAAGGCGGAAATTCCAATAGTTTAAGTGAAATTTTTATGGCGTTATTCGTCCTGCTGCTCATCGTGCTTTTGCTTGTTGAGCTGCCGAACTGGGTTGTCAACGTTTGTATAAGTTTGAATATTGCACTCGGAATTGTTCTTCTGATGATTTCTCTGTATGTCCGTAAAACCCTTGAACTTGCGTCATTCCCGTCAATCATCCTTATCGGTACAATGTTCCGTCTTGTATTGTCAATTGCCTCGACAAGGCTGATTCTTTCAAAAGGTGAGGCGGGAGAAGTTATCCACGCTTTCGGAACATTCGTAACCGGCGGTAATATGATTGTCGGCGGCGTAATCTTCCTTATTATCACAGTTGTACAGTTTATGGTAATCACAAAAGGTGCGGAACGTATCGCGGAAGTTGCGGCAAGGTTTGCATTGGACGCTATGCCCGGTAAACAAATGACAATCGACGCGGATTTTAACGCTGGGTTGATATCACCTGAAGAAGCAACTAAAAAACGTGAAGATTTACAAAGAGAATCAAACCTTTTCGGTAGTATGGACGGTGCGATGAAGTTCGTAAAAGGGGATACTATCGCAGGTATTATTATTGTATTAATTAACATTATCGGCGGTTTGTGTATCGGGTGTCTAATGAACCAGATGCCGCTTGCGGATGCTGTTTCCAAATACACGATTTTAACAATTGGTGACGGTCTTGCCTCACAGGTTCCGTCGCTTTTGATGTCAATCGCAGCCGGTATATTTATGACACGTTCATCTGCTGCAAATTCATTAGGTACAGATGTTACGGGACAGATTGTAAGCAAGCCGAACGCACTGTTCCTTGCGGCAGGTTTCTTGTGGCTTCTGGCAGTTACAGGGCCTCCGTTTACCGGACTGCCTTTCTGGCCGTTCTTCTTATTCGGTTTAGGCCTTGCGATAGCCGGATTCTCAACCCTTATTAACGCAGACGTTCAATCCCAGCTGGGACAATTGGAAAGTGTTCGTCAGAATATGCAGGATCTTGTTAATCCGAACAGAATGTACGAACGACTTGGTGTTGACGTATTAAGCTTGCAGGTAGGTTCAAACCTGCTTGTAATTGCCGACCCTGATCAGGAAGGTCAGTTACTTGCAAAAATTGCTGCCCTCCGTCAGAGAGTTACTGATGAACTCGGTTACATTTTGCCGAACATAAGAATTATGGATTCATCGGCACTTGATGCGAATGAATATATGATTTCCATCCGCGGTAACACTGTTGCGACAGGATATGTATATCCTGGCAGGTTAATGGTTATTGCGGATCAGTGGGATGCCGTGAGAAAAGATGTTCCGCAGGACGCTATTATCGGTATTGACCCGACTTATCAGACTCAGGCTTACTGGATTAACTTTGATGATGCCAAGGCAACCAGATCGGTTACCGCGGTTGATTCTACTGATGTTATCGTAACCCACCTTCAAGAATGCGTAAGAAAACATGTTGATGAAGTTATGACAAAAACCGATGTTCTTAAACTTATGGAACTTGTACGTTCGCAAGACCCTACCCTTGTTAATGACCTTGTTCCGACCATTATTTCTACAAGTGACTTGAGAAAGATTTTTGTCAACTTAATCCGTGAAAAAGTTTCTATTAAGGATATTATATTTGTATTTGAAAGACTTTGCGACTACGCAAGATTTTCTAAAGAACCGGATATCCTATCTGAACGTTTGCGAGCAGCATTAGGGCGGCAAATCTGCTTGTCAAATGTTGGTGATGACAAGGTTCTTTATGCACTGACTCTTTCTCCTGAATGGGAAAAAATTCTTGATGACAGCTGCCAGAGAACAGAGCTTGGTACAATGTTCCTGTTGAATCCAATGCAGGTTCAGGAATTAATTGAATCTGCAGCGACAACAATAGTCCGTGCGCAGCAGGCATGCGGGCAGCAGCCGGTAATCCTTTGTTCTCCACGAATCAGATTGCCACTTTATCAGCTTCTGGAGCGTCATATCCCGACAATTGTGGTAATTTCGTATTCTGAATTAATTACGGATATTAAGGTTGAGGCTGTCGATACAATCGGTGAAAATTATCCTGTAAGTTAAGTTTAGGCGGGTCTGAATAATGAAAAGGATAGTATTATTATTGATAAAGATTTATCAGATGATATCGCGACACACCCCGCCAAGCTGTCGATTTACGCCGACTTGTTCCGAGTATACCCGTCAGGCAATTGAAAAATATGGAGTTATAAAAGGTGGTTGGCTAGGGGTAAAAAGGATATCAAGATGTCATCCGTGGAATCCGGGCGGCTACGATCCTGTGCCGTAAATTAAATTTCCTCGCCACTTTGTGGGTTACAAAGGGAACGGCTGAACTGTGCGAAGCGCCGAAAGGATTGTTGTTCATCCCCTCTCCCGCTGGGAGAGGGTGTCCGAAGGACAGGAGAGGGTGGAAAGTAGTGAAGGAGTAAAGTGAGAGCTTA
>CALUTK010000029.1 GCA_944323675.1 Candidatus Gastranaerophilales bacterium
AAGCTTTAGAAAAAGAATTGGCAGAATTTATCGGCTGCAAATACACAGTAGGACTCAACTCAGGTACAGATGCACTACATCTTGCTTTAAGAGCACTTGATATCGGAGCAGGCGATGAAGTTATCACCGTTGCATTTACATTCGTTGCTACTACGGAAGCTATCGGTATTGTAGGTGCAAAACCTGTATTTGTTGATATTGATAAAGACACATTTAATATGGATGCTTCTAAACTTGAAGCGGCAATCACACCAAAAACCAAAGCAATTATTCCGGTTCACCTCTACGGCCAGCCTTGCGATATGGATACGATTATGGCTGTTGCTAAAAAACACAATCTCCACGTAATTGAAGACTGCTGTCAGGCAATCGGAGCTTTATACAAAGGCAAAATGGTCGGCACATTCGGCGACTTCGGCTGTTTGAGCTTCTATCCGACGAAAAACCTCGGCGGAATGGGAGACGGCGGCTTGATTATGACAAGCGATGAAAAACTCCGCGACAGAGTAGTTGCATTAAGAAACCACGGCGGTGCTGTCCGCTACCACCACGATGAAATCGGGGTTAACAGCAGACTGGACGAAATTCAGGCGGCTATCTTACGTGTAAAACTTCCTCACATTAAAGAATGGAATGAAAAAAGACGCGAACACGCCTACTACTACAACAAATTGTTCGCAAACTGCCCTGACATCCAAACACCAAAAGAACTTTCTGACACTTACTGTGTTTACCACCAGTACACGGTTAAAATTCCTAACCGCGATGAAGTTCACAAAATGCTTCAAGAACGCGGCATAGGCGCTATGTTGTATTATCCTATACCTCTGCACCTGCAGAAAGTTCACGAATACCTCGGCGTCGGAAAGGGTTCTCTGCCAGTTTCTGAAAAGAATACAGAAATGGTAATCTCACTTCCTATGTTCCCAGAACTCACAAAAGAAGAACAGGAAACTGTTGCAAGCACGCTTATTGATTGTATTGAAAAATCAAAATCGCTTGCTAATGCATAAAAAATTATTATGCTTTAATATATTAAAAAGCCTCTCCAGACATTCAGGAGGGGCTTTTTAGCACGCAATATTTAAATTCATACCCTGTTGAATCATTTGAGTAAAGGTCATTCCGTCCTGCTGAATTTCCTGATAAGGTTTACCTATCTGGTGGGTTCCGTTAAACATGTCCAGCCCGCTGCCGAATGTAGTATGAGCAACCGTCTGGGCTGAAAAGACATCTTTCATGGTAAGCCCAAGGAACTTACCCATACTGTTAATGCCTTCATAACCGGTCTGATATTTCTGGGTATTATCATTTTTCCTTACGGTACCGACATTATTAATCTCGGTGGGGCGAGTGCCGCCTTCAGCCTGAACAGCAGAATCCCTGACCGCCGCTGCGGCTTCATAGCTTGGTATGGAATCTGCGACATCCGTCTTAGGCATTCCGACTTTATTAATAGCCATGTTATCATTAGGAGCCATGATATAAAATCCTTTTTCTCTATACTCTCATATATATAAAGTATATATAAGTTTAAGAATTGCCCTTTTGTTGAAAACTAGTTTTACATTTCTTTACATATATCCCTTATATATCCCTTGCCCAATTTATAAGCAATTTTAACACATTATTAAGTTTTGTAAAGTGTAAAATGTACACTATATAGGCGTTTTTCAGTGTTTTGAAAATTTTATGAAAACATTTTGTTGACATTTTAGTTATTTTGGTGCATAATAATTACATAAGATTTAAGTGTAGTCGAAACACTAAATATAAATAGATTCATTAACCCCAAAAACATATAAACTCCTAAATAATAAACACTAAAAGAGACCATTAGGATGCAGAAAACGACCCACTCAGCAATGAGTGGTTTTTTTTATGCTTTTTTATACCTTGAAATTTATTCCGTGCTTCTCAAAAAGATTATTATAAAAATCAGCATTTGAATTAATTCTGTCTTTTGTCAAAACCATACAGATTTTTTTATTAAAAACCGGTTTATTTTCTGAAATACACCTGTTTATATACTGTGTCAAAAAATTGTTCACCTTTTCTAAATTATTATAGTTTATAAATTCTGCGGAAATTGAATCTAAAAGCCCTGAGGCCTGCGCAGATAAGTCTTTAAAAAGATTTGTTTCCTTAATTTCGCTTAAAATCAAGGGGATTGGAGCAGTTGAGTTAATATCCGGAACAAAGCCGAATTTAGCATGGAATTTTATTGCCTGAGGAAGAGAATAAAGAGTCATTTTATCAAGGTTATTCTTTTTCATTTCAATAAGGCTTGCAAGCTTTAAGACTTCTCCGATACCCTTATTTCTAACATGTTTATCAACTTCAATATAATCACCCTCAAGAAATCCGCAATTCACAAGAAGCTTATAATCATGGTAGCCAAGCTTTTTATTTTTTTGAGATTTAAACTCAGTACGGCAGGAACGCTCAGAATCGGTGACATAGGCCGTCAGGAGGCCTGTTCCGTTTTCAAATCGTGCCGGCAGCCGGTCAATATAATACCTGCCGTTGTAGTGGTGAAATTGCACTGGTTTGAATAATTGCAGAGGTTTTGGAGTAAATATATTAAACAAATTAAACTTAATCATACCGGTTTTTATAAGACTTGGGCATAAAAATTTTTGCTAGTATTTCTTCAGAATAATAAGATTCCTTGTAAAATTTTCCTCAAGCGGCAGAGTATATTCAATTACATCCTCGATTTTCACTGATAACTTCTTCAAAACCGGCTCTGCCTCTTTGATTTCTTCGTCACTTCTGCGGGATTTATAGGCGATAAAATAACCTTCATCATTCAAAAGAGGCGCTGCATATCCTGTTATAACTTTCAATGGTGCAACCGCGCGGGAGGTTATTATATCAAATTTTTCTTTTAGATTTTCTGCCCTGTTACATATTGTATAAAGGTTTTTTATTTTAAGTTCTGATTTTATATTCTCTATTGCATTAATTTTTTTCTTTATGCTGTCAAGGGCATAGACATCAATTTCAGGGTAGGCAATTGCAGCCGGAACTGCCGGAAAACCTCCGCCTGTTCCGATATCAAGCATAGTTTTATAATTTCTTCCGTATTTTTCAAAAAATTTATCTATTGAAAGGCTGTCAAAAATATGTTTTTCCCACAAAAATTTTTCATCGTTTTTTGAAATCAGGTTCAATTTTGAATTTTGCTCAAGAAAAACAGTTATATAATTTTTAAAAAATTCTCTATCCTTCATTTTCAATCTCGTTTTTTATAGTCTCAAAATCTTGTCCCAGACGAATTTTTAAATCATTAATTCTTCTGGAAGATGTATGTTTGTCTTCCTCATTTGCGCCCTGCAAACGGTCTGCAAGCAGGTAATACTTGAGCGCCTGTTTAATCTCTTTTCTGTTCATAAAGAAATCACCGCAGGCAAGGTATGATGAAAATTTATAAATATCATCGTTTAATATTTCTGCACTTTTTATGGCTTTTTCAAAGTATTTAAGAGCTTTTTCAGGTTCTTTTCTTGAAATAAACCCTGCAATTTTAAGAGCAGATGAATAAATTCCGCTGTTATTCTTATTCAGCTCATCTACTTCAAGACTTTTTAAATAATATTTAAGCGAGAGTTCCGCCATGCCTGTTTCTTCAAAAATAAGCGCAAGATTAGAAAGGGCTGACGCTAGATGAGGGTTATTTTTTTCGATTTCCGAACATTTTTTGTAATACAAAACCGCGTCCTCTGTCTCATCTAAATCGTCGCAGCTGAGTGCGTATTTAAAATACAAATCCGCAAGAAGTTCTTTATCCGTAACCGGCTGAATACATTCAATTGCTTTTTTATAGAAAGAATAAGATTTTAGCAAATCCTCACTGTAAACTGTTGCAGAAAGCATATAAGCTTTTATTTTCAATTCAGGAGAAACATTTTTCTCTTCCAGTATATCATTCAAGAGTGACTTTGCCTTGTCATGTTTGAATGTAATATAAAAAATATTTGCAATCGAGAGTTTCATTTCAATAATCTTATCGGCATCGCCTGCAGATGTAAAAAACTCCAGCGCCATATCGTAGTACTTAAGCGCGTTAAACCAGTCAGCAAGCTTTTCAAAACAATACGCAAGCCTTGTATATACAGTCGGCAGGAATGTATAAAAGTCGTCATCATCCTTCTGCAGCAAGGCTCTCTGATAATACGCGATAGCTTTTTTATAATTATATTCGTTTTCTTCATTTTTAGCGTTATTTATAAGTCCGGATAGAGACAGTTTTGTTTCAGATTCCGTAAGAGTTTTATTGGAATAATCAATGAATTTATTTATGGAATCAGCGATTTCAGTCATGATTTTATGTTCGTTTTCTTCCGACTCAAAAATAAATGAGATATTTTTAAGCTTTTCTTCATTAGTTTGAGGTTCTTCTTTTTTTTCAGGCAGTGCACTTAACCCTTCGGCAGAATACCCTGCAGAACTGAGTGTTGTACTATTCACCGGATTTATCACAGGCCTTTGCGGAATAAACATACTGTGGTATTCGATTTCTGCCCTCATGGTCTGGCGCGATATTAGCAAATCTCTCTCAAAAGGCTTCAGAGGAAGCTGCGTATTATAAAGATCAACGCAGGCTCTATGCAGCTTGACCGCAACTGATTCCGGAATTGAATTTTCTGAAATAGCCTTATAATAATCCTGCAGGTAAATCATATTTTTATCACTGTTAAGAATCATATTATCAAGAAACATCCTGATACGTTCTTCATTATACAGATTTAAGGTCTTTAAAAGGTTTACGCTGACCGGATGGCGCATCGTTGTGAGGAACCTGAACAAATGCCCGCTCACCGGATCTACAAATGCCAGCGCCTCCCTCAATATAAAATCATTGTAAGAAAGAAAACTCTTTGTGTAACCTTTTAAGAAATCTACGATATTAAGTTTATTAGCTTTCAACACAGTTAAAGAAAGAACCGTATAGAAAAAATAACCTCTGGAATATCTGTAAAATTCGTCGGAAACAGGCCCGATAAGCCTTACCCCTTCCGAGCGCAGCATTTTTTCAAAAAGACCTTTCTCAAGCGCAAGAATTGACAACTTATCATAATGAACCGTTGAAAAATCTTCATAGTTAAATTTTCTGGCAATCATTATAACTTTTACATTGCCTCTTGACATCAGGTGAAAAAGAAAATCAAGAATTTCAGGCTTATTATCCTTAAGAACCATTTCGAATGAATTAATAACAATGACTACAGGATTATCTATAACAGAAAAATAAGCATCAATTTTTTGTGTAAAATTATCGAACTTTGCTCTCGGCTGTTTAATCTTATTCTGAAACGCAAGATTTTTAAAATCTTCGAAAAATGAAAGCAATATATCATCAAGAATAGTTGTTTCGTAACAGTTATACGTCAAAACAACAGCAGCCTCCGAAAGAAAAGAGAGAGCATAATTTACCACGCGTGTTTTTCCTGTTCCGAGAAATCCGTTCACAAGAAGAAGCTGATGCGTAGAACATAAAAAAGCGTGAATTGTCTCAATTTGATTAATATTGTTTTCAAGAAGGAATTGATTAATAATCGCATTCTCGTTCTTTAAAAGAACTTTCCTATCCGTAATTCCTTCTATAAATACGTCACCCATATAGTTAATATATATGATTTTACAATATTTTGCAAATTTTATTTTAAAAATTTGCACTTTCAAAATTTTGATAGTAAAATGTATGATATAGTATTATTGAGGGGAAAGGTATGGAATTTTTTAGAAAACACCAGAGATTAATTGTAGGTATTATCGCAGTAACATTTATTGCGTGGACTGTAGGGTTAATGATGATTCCTCTCGTTATAAAATAGCTTATGAAAAAGTTTCTGAAAAAATTATCCGTATATATTTTATCCGTTTTGATTTTGACTGCAGGGCTGTCAAATGCTGCATACTGCTCAAATTTAAAAGCAATTAACCAGCGGATGAAAAATACTCAGGAAAAAATTAAAACCCTCAAACTAAAAGAAAATCAGGAAAAAAGCAAACTTGTCCGGAACCAGAGGAAAAAAGAACAAAATCAGGCAAATTTAGAAGCCTCCAAAAGACAATATTCAAATATAGATTCGCGTTTGCAGTCGATGGAAGCGGAATACAACCGGTCAATTGCCGAATTTAACAAAGTAGATACCCAGATGAAAAACCGTATTCGTCAGGTATTTAAAAATCAGCGCCGCGGCATGTTTGAACTTATTTTGTCTGCAAAAGATTTAAATGGTCTTCTTGATGTAATTTATTTTGAAAGAATCATTATAAAAAATGACTACAAACGTATGATTGCATTAAAAACAAAATCTGCTAAAATAGCTAAGATGAAAAAAGACATAGAAGCCCAAAAGGTTTATCTTGCACAGGCTATCAAAGATATCAATTCCCAGCAGGCGTCAATTCAGCGGGCAATCGCAGAAAATCAGAACATGATAAACAAGCTGAAAACAGACAGACGAGCCTATGAACGTTCCGAAAGAGAACTGGCAAGACAATCTGCAAACCTCCAGAGCATGATAAGCAAAAGCTACGGGCATTCAACCGTCAAAGTATCATCAAGCGGTTTTATGAAACCTATCGCAGGCAGAATAACATCGCCTTTCGGCTGGAGAACCCATCCGATATTCAAAAGCAGAACATTCCATTCAGGTGTGGATATCGGAGGCCCGAATATGGGAAGCATTAGAGCTTCAAATTCAGGGAAAGTAATCTATTCCGGCTGGTACGGCGGCTACGGTAAGGTTGTAATAATCGACCACGGGACTGTGAACGGACGGCCTACAACAACATTGTATGCACACATGTCAGTCACAAAAGTAAGTCCGGGACAAACAGTTTCAAAAGGCCAGGTTATTGGACTTGAAGGCACAACAGGCTACAGTACAGGCCCTCATTGCCACTTTGAAGTAAGAATTAACGGAAAACCTAATAACCCGTTAAATTATATCTAACATAAGGATGAAAATTCTTGAAAAAATACGCAGTCATATCTTTAATAGCATTAATGTTCGGATTGCCGGGCTTTCCGCAGACCGCGACTCCTGAGGAAAACCAGAAAATCATGAACCAGATGCAGCATTTGCAGGACACACTTTTCCTTGCGCCTGTAATTCCTTTGCCTGAAGTAAACTACGATGTAGAGGTTACTGATGAAACAAAAGGCATGGAAAGATATACTTCCACCAAAAACGGAACCCCTCTTTTCAAAAAAATGCGTATTAAAATCCAGAATTACTACAGGATTAAATCTCACGAACAGGATTTAAAAGATCAAAAAAGAGAACAGGAAGAATTAAAACGGTTACAGGAAGAAGAAGAAAAAGAACTTTCTAAAGATTTAAGCATTGAAGAATTAACCGAACGTAATCTTAAAAAGATATACGGTGACGAAAACGAAAATGAAGAAGAAATTCAGCAGGAAGATGAGAAAAAATCCTTCACGTCCTTCTTCAAAAGAAAGAAAAAAGAAGATGTAAAAAATGAAGAAAAGCCTGCTGAACAGGAAGAAAAGACAGAGGTTGAAAAGAGCAAAGATACGCTTGAATTAACAGGCAATGTTGAAAAGCTTCAAACTCCTAAAGAAGCGCAGCTTGACTGCGAAACCGTAAAATATAACGATGCAAATAACGAAGTTGAAGCAATCGGCAATCCTGTTTTATACTTCCCTCCACAGGAGATTACACTGAAAGCGGATAAAATCGTATATAATACTGCTTCAAACATAATAAAAGCTTACGGCAACGTTGAAATAATCAAACAGGGTGAATCTATTTTCGGTGATTATATCCAAATAAACATGAACGAAGAAACCTCACTCCTCACAAATATGACTGCTGAACGTATGAATTTGCGAATTAAAGCAAAAAATGCGCAATCTACGGATAATAAAATCATACTGGAAGACGGCGATATGAGTGCAAAACACTCCTACGTTGCAAGATTCAAGACCCGAATTCTCGGGACAAACCTCAATTCCATGATAATTGATGATGAAGATCGTTCTACACTTGATCCTTCAGGGAAAGCAAAAGTAGAATTAGATGCAAAACAAATAGATGTAGATGCACAAAAAGATCATAATATAATAACCATTAAAGGCGGAGATTTAAGCTATAACGACCGCCATCTTCTTGATTTTAAATCATTAAAAATTTACGCGGACAAAAAAGGGGATTATTTTGAAGCGAATTATCCTGAATTTGGAACACGTTCAAGAATAGGTGCATTTTTAGGCCCTGGTTTTGTATTTAAGACACCATTTTCATCGGTTGTAAAAGTAATTCCGTTTGTAAATTACAGAAGCGGATTCGGCATCGGCGGTGCAGTCAAATACAGAAGCGCCACAAACTACACCGAATTAATGTATGGTTCGGCAGAAGACGTATTTGTCGCACGAGGCAAACAGCAGCTTGATGACAAACTCTACGTTCAATACGGTGTAAATTCCTATATGGATGACTGGTTCCTTGGAAACCGTATGGCAAATTACGGGGTTGAATTAGTTTATAATGACGGGAAACGCTTTAAAAACTTTTTGGCACCTAATAGAGATTTAACATATAAAAACAGATTCACAGCCGGCTATATGGAGGATAACGACGAGGCAAGATATGATTCCAAAAATATGACCTCCTCAGGTTTAGGGACAACAAGATTCCGCTATATGACAGAAATTAACCAGAATTTATGGAGATATGATAATAAGGAAGAATTAAAGATGGTATCTCTGGATCTGGCAATGCAGGGCAGTGTTGCGTTATACGGTACTGGCGATACACAGGTTATCGGAAGAATCGGGCCTAGGCTGCACACCCAGTATAAATACTGGATGCAGGATATAGGATATTTTGCATCAGCATATCAGGACAATTCTCCTATGCAGATGTTTGATGCATATAGATACGGGCATTCTAACCTCTATTTAAGAGAAGCGTTAAGAGTTTGTAAATATTTAACTATAGCCTATGCAACATCTATAAACCTTACAAATGACGCCCCGAACGGCAAACAGTGGCAGGAAAATGCGTTTATTCTCGCGATAGGACCTGATGACTTTAAAATAAGTTTGGGTTATGATTTTATGCGTCAGAACACATACTTTGGCGTAAATGTTGCAATTGATACAAAAAACAGCCAGTTAAACTTTGATAAAATGGTAATTAAAAATCCAGACAGACTTGCCAGCACGAAAAAAGATATAAAAGAGATTACCTTTGAAGAACAAAAGCCTCAGGAAAAAGTAAAACGGACTTATGCTGAAGTAATTGAAATAGAAGATCCTGACAAGGAACAATTATAATGAATCTGAATGATTTAAAAAAAGAATTAATAGAATACGGAAAACTCTGCGGGGTAAAAAATTTTACACCCGGGGTTTCCGGCAATATGTCTGCAAGATTTGAAGATAAAATCCTTATAACCTCATCCGGCAGCGCAAACGGATATTTATCGGAAAACGATTTTTCACTGATTGATTATGACGGCAATGTGGTTGGGGAAAACCCGAAAGCTTCCAGCGAAAAACTTCTGCACTGCGAATTTTATAAAATGAGGGAGGATGTAAATTACATTATACACGTACATTCTCCATACTTAAGCACATTCGCTGCCTGTAACAAAGCACTGGATGAAGCTTATATGGCAGAAAACGTATTCTATTTCGGACAAATTCCGTTAGCCGAATACGGACTTCCGTCATCAAGAGAACTGGTTAATAACACCGCAAAATATTTTAAAGACTACGATGCAGTACTTATGGCAAACCACGGTTTCATAGTCGGGGATAAGACGCTAAAAGACGCGTTTTTAAAACTTGAACTGGCTGAATCCTACGCACAGGTTGTATTAAACAGCAGACTTCTGGGCGGAGCCAGAGCACTGGATGGAAAACAGATTAACGAAATACTTGCACTAAAGGGATAAAAATACAGGAAAGAGGAATATAAAAGTGTCATTAATGTTGGAACATAAACAGGGATTAATAGCAGGAGACGGAACCTTACCGGTAAAAATGGCTCAGTATGCCAAAGAAAACGGTTTTGAAGTTATTTGTATATCACTTTCAAAAGATAATCTTGCGCAATTAAAAAAATACTGCGCAAAGGTATATTCCTGTCACCCGGGAGAAATCAATAAGATTGAAGGGATATTAAAAGACGAACAGATAAAACAGCTTACATTCTTAGGGAAAGTAAATAAGAGCGTCCTTTTACAACTTTACAAATTTGATTCAAAAGCCATTGAACTCTTAAAAACAGTGGAAAGATTAAACGATGATGAAGTCATGCTTTTAATCGTAAAAGAGATGGAAAAGGCAGGGATTACAGTACTTGATCAGACAATTTTCATCAAAAACTTAATGATACCGGCAGGAGTCTTAGGTAAACACAAACCGACAAAAGAACAGATGGAGGATGTAAATTACGGGTTCTGGCTTGCGAAAGAAATGGGTAAAATTGATGTTGGTCAATCTGTTGTAATAAAAGACAAAATGATTATGGCAGTTGAGGCAATTGAAGGTACTGATAAATGTATCAAACGCGGGGCAAAACTTGCAAAGAAAAATGCCTGTGTCGTTAAGGTATCAAAACCGAAACAGGATAAACGATTTGATATTCCGACAGTCGGTTTGAGAACGCTTCACACTATGAAAAGATATAAGGCTAATCTTCTTGCGGTTGAAGCGAATGAGACAATTATAGTCGATCAGGAAAAAGTAATAAAATACGCTGACGATAATCATATAGTATTAATGGCAGTAAGCTTATGAAGAAAATATTCATCGTAACAGGCGACTACTCCGGCGACATCCATGCCGGAAAAGTTGCGGAAGAATTGAAAAGATTAAACCCTGACTTAGAAATAGAAGGCGTCGGGGGTGAAAATCTGAAAAATGCCGGCGTAAAACTTTTTACGACCCAGCAGAAGATGGGCGCTGTCGGGATTTCTCCCAAAATACTAATCGATCATTTAAAACTCGGGGAAAAAGTAGTCCATTACATTGTAAACAACTATAAGCCGGATCTGGTTCTTCTGATAGATTACGGTGCATTTAACCTTAATATTTCAAAATTTTTAAAAAAAGCGGGCATCAAAATTTTATACTATATTCCGCCGCAGGTTTGGGCAAGCAGACCTTGGAGAATTAATGTAATCAAAAAAAATATAGATGAAGTTTTATGCATATTCCCGTTTGAAAAAAAATTATATGAGGATAACGGAATAAAAACGCATTACTGCGGACATCCGCTTGTATCGCAGTTACCGGCAAAAGCCGACAGGAAAGAATTTTTTGAAAAGCACGGCTTTGATATAAATAAAAAACTTGTCTCAATATTCCCGGGCTCAAGAGTTTTTGAATTAAAACAGCTTATGGGTGTGTTTATAAAATCAGCCGGACTCCTGCAGAAAAAACATCCTGAACTTCAATTCTGCATATCCCATGCCCCGAACCTGCCGGACAAAGTTTATAACAAATATTTAAAAAATACTGATATAAAGGTAATAAAAGGAGAAAACCAGGCGCTTTTAAGTGTTTCGGATGCGCTTATACTAGCCTCCGGAACAGTTGCACTGGAGGCGGCGATTTATACAACGCCTATGATTATTGCTTACAGAGGCCCGTGGATTTTCTATCTTATTTATTTAGCCGTAAGATGCATAAAGATGATTTCTTTACCGAATATTATAAGCGGCAGACTTATCGTGCCTGAACTTATTATGCAAAATGTCAACCCTGATTGTATTACCTATCATATAGAAAAAATTTTATACGACACTGAATACCGCACAGAATATATAAACGAACTGAGCGGTGTAAAATCACTTCTTTCCGATAAAATATCATCAAAAGAAGCTGCTGCAGAAATAATTAAATCTCTTGAAGCTTAATAAATCTTTATAAATTAAGCAAAAAATCCGGGATTTTTGCGTTTATATAGATGTAGCAGGTTTTTATCTATGGTTAATCAGGTAGGAAATATTTCAAATACAAATAATTCGCCATTTAATAACTTTACGCAGTACCGTAAAGATAAGAACTTTTTCATTTCTGAAAAGAATTTAATCAAAGCGGAAGAGGAAAAAAGCCATAAAGTAATAATAACACTCGGGGCAAGCGCGCTTATTCTCGGGTTCGGAATCCTGCTATTGATGAGAGGGCCGAAAGGTACAAACAAATTTCTTTCAAGAATCAAAAACTTTTTGGAAAAGAAAGTAGCGCAGACAAAAAGTTCCAAAACCGGAACTGCACTTGACCGTTTTTACCTTTCTTCTCTGAATAAGGTAAACTCATTTATAGAAAAATGTGAAAGTATAAACAATTTCACATCAATAAAAGACGCAGTATGCAAGAAGATTATGTACAAAAAGAACTGGTCAAAAAAACTCTACAAAAAAATAACAAACCTGTTTGAGAGAACAAGCCGTGAAACAGTAGTAGCTTCCTGGACAAACACTAAACACAGACTCAGTAAAACGTTTAAAAACCTTGAAAAACTTGACGATAAAATTTTACAAGAAAACGGCGCAAAAGATATTACCATAAACGGCGTCACGAAAAAAGGAAGCGAATGGGTAGAAGTTCTAAGAAACAGCAGACAAGATATCTTTGAAATTCTTGGTGCAAATGTAAATAAAAACAAATCAACAGCCCGCTACAAAAGGATAAAAACAGCTACCCAGAATCTTGACGATGTAACGATAGAAATATTTAAAGACGTAAGAAATAAGGATTTATACCAGACCTTTGCGGCCGACAGGGTAATTTTGAAAGATAAAGCCGATTTGTATGATGAAATGAATTTATTCAGACAGGCAATCAGTTTCAACAGACACGATAAACTTGAAATGGCAAGAAATATCCTGAAAAAAATAGAAGGATTTACTGTCACAGATGACTACAATCTGCTTACAAAATTTAACACCCTTAAATCTAACCTGAAAAACGGAGTTTCGGATAAAGAACTACTGTGCAACATCGACGAGTTACGTGAAGCGCTTCAAAAAGGCAGAGCAAAAATTGATGCGCAAAATTACGTTTTTGAAAGACTCGATAAAGTTAAAGAACTCATTTCAACGAATAGAACAGGCAAAATGGAAGAGATGCTTGCCATATATAAACGGCTTTTACCGGAAGATTACGCAAAAATAGAAAAACAGACCTCGCATGCAGTAAAATCCATAGATAAATCAATAAACATAGAAGCAGAACAGTTCTACGACAAAGTAAGAGATCTCCAAATAGGGTCAGCCCCGACAGATGCCTTGTCAATCCTCGGCTCTGCAGCCATGATTGGAGTCGGGCTTGCAAAAGCAAAAGATAATGACGAAAGGATTTCAGTAACCCTGAAAGCCGGTATCCCTGTAATCGGTGCAGTTGCTACATCCCTATACTGTACAGCAAGACTTGTCTCCGGAGGAAAAGCAATGGGGGTTGGTCTTGTATCCGGCTGGATTTTAAACAGAATAGGCGAAATTGCAGATAAATTCCGTAAAAAATTAAGCGAAAAACCTGCTGAATCTGGTACAAATGCATTATAGGAACGATTTCTTTTTCTGTTATAATCAGTCTGAAAGGATTACACCATGACCGGACTTGAAGCAATTGATGAAATAAGACATAAACTTGAAGAAAAAGAAATAAATACGCTTAGTGAATATGCAACAAAAAGCAGCTACTCACAAGGCAGAAAAGAACCTGAAGAAGAATGCAATATAAGAACGTGTTTTCAACGCGACCGCGACAGAATTGTACATTCAAAAGCCTTTCGCCGACTGAAACATAAAACACAGGTTTTTCTATCACCTTTTGACGATCATTTCAGAACGCGTCTGACACATACGCTTGAAGTTTCGCAAATTGCGCGCACAATTGCACGCGCACTCGATTTAAATGAAGATTTAACAGAAGCCATTGCTCTCGGGCATGATTTAGGTCATACACCATTCGGACACTGCGGGGAAGGAGTCTTGAATGAACTGGTAAAGGGCGGGTTTCACCATAATATACAAAGTGTAAGGGTTGTGGAAGTTCTGGAGCACCTGAACCTTTGCCGCGAAACAATTGACGGAATTTTAACCCACACATGGGGCTATACGCCGCACACACCGGAAGCACAAACTGTTCAACTTGCGGATAAAATTGCCTATATTAACCACGACATTGAAGATTCAATAAGAGCCGGAATTATTGTTGAAAGCGACCTTCCGAAAGACTGTATAGAATACTTTTCATCACACCAAAGCGAACGCTTAAATAAAATGATTATGGAAATAATTAAAAATTCATACGGCAAGCCGGCTGTCTCAATGAGTGAAGAGGGCTGGCACTATACAACAAAATTGCGCGAGTGGATGTTTGATAATGTATATATAGATTCTCCGGCAAAACTTGAAGAAAAAAAAGCCCGCAGAGTAATAAAAGAACTTTTCATACTTTATACAGATATGTTGAAACCAATCTGTGAAGAAAGCCGGATTGAGCGGATAGTAACGGATTACATCTCTGGCATGACAGACCGTTACGCAATCGAAAAATTCAAAGAGCACTTTATCCCGATAGGAATACAGCGCGGCGCGAAAGACGAATACCTGTTTAAGCTTGCAAATGCCTATAAGGGGTAAGAAGGAATGATACGTCATTGCGAGGCGTTAGCCGAAGCAATCCAGCCTTTTAACACGTGAAGAGTAAAAAATGAAATGTGAGGGGTTTTTGCCTTAACTTCTTGCGCTACCGCAAAAAATGATTTATAATTAACGTATGGAACGAAATACTGTAAAATTACAAGGCTTTAATGTCGATACTTTCACTTTTGACGAAGCCTTAAACTTTATAGAAAAGGGGCAGGTTGTCACAATTAACCCCGAAATGATTCAGACAGCCTCTAAAAATCCTGAATTTGCAGGGATTATAAATAACGCCGAACTGGTTATCCCTGACGGAATAGGGGTTGAAATCGGCTTAAAAATATTAAGACATAATGTCCACCGTATTGCAGGCATTGAATTCGGCAGAAAACTTATTGACAAATTTGCAGGACAGCCGACAGCCTTTATCGGTGCAAAACCTGAGATTATCGTAAAGGCAGTGGAAAACTTAAAAAAAGAGGTGCCTGACCTCAATGCCGTTTACATACAGGACGGCTACTTCAAAGACGATGAAAAAATTCTATCAGAATTACAAAAATCAAACCCGAAACTTGCCCTCATCGCACTTGGTTCACCTAAACAGGAAATATTCATATCCCATGCTAAAAAACTTTTACCGGAAACCGTTTTTATAGGACTCGGCGGAAGTTTTGACGTATGGTCGGGGGTTGTTGAAAGAGCACCGGAAATTTATCAAAAAATGGGGCTTGAATGGCTATATAGAACGATTAAAGAGCCTAAAAGATTTAAAAGAATCTTCCCAACACTGCCATTATTTGTGTTAAAAGTTTTAAAAGAAAGAGTAAGCGGAGTTTAATAAATGCTAGATAAAACAGAAATAAAAAAAATAGAAGAACTTTGTAAAGAAAACCGTCGCAATATCATAAAAATGGTTCATAATGCGCAATCCGGACACCCGGGCGGCTCACTTTCCGCAACGGAAATTATGACTGTACTTTTTCACAAATGTATGCAGACCGCGCCAAAGTGGAAAAATGACCCGAATTACGAAAAACGCGACAGATTTGTATTATCAAAAGGTCATGCTTCACCTATTTATTATTCAGTATTATCACAGCTTGGATATTTCCCGAAAAAAGATTTAATGACGTTCAGAATATTCGGAACTCTTTTACAGGGACACCCTGCACCATTTTGCCCCGGGGTTGAAGTTGCAACAGGTTCTCTCGGTCAGGGGTTATCTATCGCCTGTGGAATTGCACTTGCTCTCAAATTAGATAAAAATCCTGCTCATGTTTTTGTACTTATGGGGGACGGCGAATTGCAGGAAGGAAGCGTCTGGGAAGGTTTTATGAATGCTCCCTGCCGGAAACTTGACAACTTAATCGCAATTATTGACCGCAACAGACTTCAAATTGACGGCTGCACGGAAAATATTAAAGCACTCGACCCGCTGGATGAAAAATTAAAAGCATTTAACTGGAACGTTATAGAAATTGACGGACACGACATAAATGCAATTTATGACGCCATAGAAACTGCTAAAAAAGCCGATACACCGACTGCTATAATTGCCGATACCATAAAAGGTAAAGGGGTTAGTTTTATGGAAAACAATGCAGGCTGGCACGGCAAAGCAACAAATCAGGAAGAATTTGAAAAAGCAATGAAAGAGTTGGAATAATGATATTTGATAGACTTGAAAATTTAAGACGATATGATGTCGTTTCGGATAGAATATTAAACTTTTTATTTAATCTTGATGAAAATAAGCCGCTCGGGAAATATCCGCTGGATGACGGGGCTTACGCAAATATAGAAGAATACGAGACTAAATGTCCTGAAAATTGCTATTTTGAGGCACACAAAAAATATATAGATATCCAGCTTCTTATAAAAGGAGAAGAAAGACTTGATTTTACAAACATAGAAGGTTTGACAGAACGTGAGGACTATGACGACGAGCGGGATATTGTTTTTTATACTGATAAAAAAGAATCAGGAAGCGTAAAACTTGGAAAAGATTATTTTGCCATGCTTTTTCCGCAGGATGCCCACAGACCTCAAATGAATTCAGGTTCTGAACCTCAAAAAGTAAAAAAAGTTGTCGTTAAAATTCCTGTGGAGTAGCTATGATTGATACAATAATATTCGACCTTGACGGCACTCTTTTAAACACGCTTGAAGATTTAAAAGACAGTACAAATTATGCTTTGAAAAAATTCGGCTACCCTGAAAGAACGCTAGATGAGGTTAGACGATTTGTCGGAAACGGAGTCAGAAAACTAATAGAAAGAGCAATTCCGAACGGAAAAGAAAATCCTGATTGCGAAGCATGCCTTGAAACTTTCAAAAAGCATTACGAACAAAACATGTACAATAAAACCGCACCCTATGACGGGATTCTTGATATGTTGAAAGAATTACGGACTCGAGGAATAAAAACAGCGGTTGTATCAAATAAATTCGACTTAGCGGTAAAAGAACTCTGCAGAAAATACTTTGGAAATTTGATAGAAATTGCAATAGGGGAATCTGAAAATGTCCGTAAGAAGCCGGCTCCGGATAGTGTCTTGAGAGCAATAAGGGAACTGGATTCAAACAAAGAAAACTGTATTTACTCAGGGGATTCAGATGTGGATGTACAAACCGCAAAAAACACCGGAATAGATTGTATCGGCGTCACCTGGGGCTTCCGCGACCGCGGGTTATTGGAAAAAGAGGGCGCAAAATATATTATAGATAAGCCATCTGAATACATAGAGATAATTAATAAAATAAAATAAGGGATTTATATCGCAGTTTACACCAGATGCACAAAAGTGTCATGCTGAATTTATTTCAGCATCTCTATGCTGTTAGACCCTGAAACAAGTTCAAAGCCTGCCCTGAATTTATTTCAGGGGTGACATCTCTACGTTTTTTAGTATAGTTCCTAAAATAAACTCTTGTAATTAAACTATTTTAGATTTAGAATAGAAATATCGGGACGCCCGAGAGGGCAGAGCGAAACAAACAACAAATGGAACATTTGAAAAATCAAATAAACTTTTTTATCGGAATGTAGCACTCTGCCGAGAGAAACAATCCGGTGAATTGTTTCTCGAGAGGTGGTAGCGCACCTTTTTCAAATGAAACATTTGAAAAATTAAATAAACTTTTTTATCGGAATGTAGCGCAGCTTGGTAGCGCACCGTGTTCGGGTCGCGGGGGTCGCAGGTTCAAATCCTGTCATTCCGATTTTTTAATATACAGGGGAACAGACAGCTCTTTCGAAACGGAATAACCTACAAAATATCTTAGAACTCGGGTTGGTTCCCGACTAGAAAGTCTATGTTCACTTCTCATTGATAACCCCTCCTCGAAATCAAAGATTTCGGTCCTCCCGCAAGGGGAGTACAAAAATCTTAAAATTTATTGCGATGAAAAGTTAACAATGCCGACCAGAAAGGGGGCTGATATGGATAAATTCAATATCAGTTTATTGCTAATCTTTTTGATTTTGTACATATTAAAAAACGGCTCTTACCTGAATAGATAAGAACCGTCTAAGTCTCTAAGGGCATCCGGCAGTCTGGTAAACTGCCACCCTGTATTTATATTATTTACGATTTTCTCCTGTTTGTCAAGTGCAGTAAGGAGAAAACTTAATCAGAATTAGCGGGAACAAAGATTTAATTAGCTTTTATAATTAAGCATAAAGCTTTCTTTTAATTCCTCAATATTTTCTAAACTGCTGCTTTCAAAATAAATTCTCAAAAGCGGTTCTGTACCACTTGGGCGGACAAGTATCCAGCTTGAATTGTCGTCCAGATACAACTTTACACCGTCTTTTGTATCTATATTTTTTACTGAATATGAGCCGACCGATTTCAGTGTTTTTGTTTTTTCCAGAACGGTTTTCACCATATCCTGAGAATCAAGCTTCAAATCGATTCTGTCATTATAAAAATGCTCGCCGACAATTGTATAGAGCTTTTCCTGAAGCCCGGAAAGGGTGGAATTGTAATACGCCATAGCTTCCAGTATTAAAAGATTTGCCAGAAGTCCATCTTTTTCCGGAATATGACCTTTTATACTCAATCCGCCGCTTTCTTCCCCTGCGATAATCGGATTAAATTTGCGCATAGCTTCTCCGACATGTTTGAAGCCGACAGGGGTTTCTATAAGGTCAATTCCTTCTTTTACGGCAATTCTATCCAATAAAAGGCTTGCACCGACAGTTTTTACAAGCGGGCCTTCATAACCTTTGTTTTCTTTCAAATGCATTAGAAGAATTGAAATAATTTCATTCGGTGAAACATATTCACCCTTCTCGTTTATGACTCCAAACCTGTCACCGTCACCGTCGTTAGCCAGCCCGATTGCATTTTTTGAATTCTTTATTTGTTGTATCAATTCAGATAAATATTTCGGCTTCGGTTCTGGCATTCCGCCGCCGAAATTCACGTCGTGTTCCATGTGCAAAGATTTAAAAGGAATTTTTACATAATTTGTCAAAAGTTCCGAAAAATATCCGATAGATGAGGAATAAAGGCCGTCAAAAATGACAGTTTCTCCGCTTTTTAAAACATATTCACGGATTTTGTCAAAATTAATTAATGATGCAAGATGTTCATAATAAATTTTTCTAAAATCTTTTTTTTCAATTTTACCTTCAGCAAACTTTGCAACAGATTCACCTATGCTGCCGACTATTTTATCCGTAATATCAGACGTTGCAGGTCCTGCGTAATCAGGAATAAATTTTATCCCGAGGTATTCCGGCGGATTGTGTGATGCCGTGAACATCAGAGCACACGCATTTAAATCTTTTGCACTATACGCTAAAACCGGTGTCGGAATTATCTTTTCGCTGTATAAAACCTCAAACCCGAGACTCGATAAAATTTCTGCAGCCTGATAAGAAAATACATCCGCCATATTCCGCGGATCATAACCTATTAAAATCTTTTTGTCCCCGCCAAATGTTTCAAAAACATATTTTCCAATAGCATTCACAACAAGCGAAACATTCTCCGCGTTAAAGTCTTTACCAACCACAGCTCTCCAGCCGTCTGTTCCGAATTTAATATTTGACATGTTTAATTCCTTCCAGAGTCAAGTATAATAAAAAATCTTTTACGAATAAAGAAGCACACTTTTAAAATGAACATCTCTTACTACGTTTAAAATCTTATTTATAAAAGATTTATAAGCCTCTCTATCAGCCTCTCCCGAAAGGATTATATCGGCGTTTTCAACTGTCGGATGAATATGAATTTTCGCTTTATCAGATGCGTTTTTATAAACTTCATCAACAGAAGCACCTAAATTTCTTTCGCTGGCGCGTTTATAAAACCTTTCTTTTTGAACATTATGAGAGACATCAACATAAATCTTAAAATCAAATGCATCAACGACTTTTTCAGTTAGAGTAAACAAACCTTCCGAGATAATTATCTTTGACGGAACCGCAAGCGTCACATTATCGGTTCTTTTGGCAGTTCCGGACATATCGTATTTCGGAAGATAAACATTTTTTCCTGCCAGAAGTTCTTTAATATGCTCTTTCATAAGAGAAAGTTCCAGCGCTTCAGGAACATCAAGGTCGTAATGCTTGGCAAATTCAGCAAAACTTCCCGCGGCTTTCACCATATCTGAACGGTCGTAGTAATAATCGTCCGTATTAATCCGTGTAATCAAGTCCTTAATACAATACTCCTGGGCAAAAGCCTCAAGAGTATTAATAATATCATATGCAATAGTTGATTTCCCGCTGGCTGTTTCTCCCGCAATTCCAATAGAACATGATCTGGAAGTACAGCCTGTAATAAACATAGCCATGCGATGAATTACTCTTTTTGATACCTTACAAAAAATAGAATTAGGAGAATCTATTTCTTCCTGAAAAATATCAGTTAACCTTTTTTCAACAAATTGAATAAGATTATTTTCGTCATTTCCCAAACATTTGAAAGACGGTCTCTGTCTTGATGTAAAGGTATTTGTTATTGTATTTTGCAATTGATAAATCCTTATTGATTGCTCAGCTTTACTTCAATAAACCACAAACAAAATGAAAATTGTCAAAAAATTTACAAAATGTTCAAAAATTTTAACAAATATATTTGCGTAAGGTGTTGTTGGGCAGTTATGCCCAACCGACATTCTCGATTTCTCGACACCTATAAATAAAAAAGAGACAACGAATATTGTCTCTTTTTTATTTGCCGAAGGCCACTCTGCCGAGCAAATCGATTGAGTATCAATTTGCGAGAGGGGAGAACCGGAGGTTTGACTCCGCACTAAAAAACTCCCCGTAGGGAGTTTTAAATGCCGAAGGCCACTCTGCCGAGCAAATCGATTGAGTATCGATTTGCGAGAGGTAAGAACCGGAGGTTCGACTCCGCACTAAAAAACTCCCCGTAGGGAGTTTAAAATGCCGAAGGCCGGAGTCGAACCGGCACGTGGGGTGAACCACACCAGATTTTGAGTCTGGCACGTCTACCAATTTCATCACTTCGGCTTGTTGTAAGTACATGAAATTTTGGCTCTGGAAATATCTTATCAAAAACAAAATTATTTTCAAGAGATTATTCAAATCTTTTACTTTATTGAAATTATACTTATATATAAATTACAGGATATTTTTTTCGTGTGAATTGAGGCTTACAATCTGAATACAATCAAGAAGAGGGTTTATGAAAAAATCAATTCCGATACTTTTTGCAATATTTTTAACTACAGCTACAGTACACGCAGAAGCGTTAACCGGAGGCGTATCCACTGTAGGTCTGGGGAACAAAGTCGTCGATGCCAAGACAAATGCTCCAATTTCCGGAGCGCAGATAAGTCTTCCTAAACAAAATTTTTCCACAAAATCAGATGCAAACGGAAACTTTGACCTAAGTGCCAATTTTAAGGGCGATACAATTATGTCAGTAAAAAAAGAAGGGTATAAACCTTTTTCACTAACTATTAACGAACAAATTGCAGCGCGTCCCATGGTTTTAGGCATACAAAAAAGTACGGGTCGTGAAATTGTAATAGAATCAGCAATGCTGCATCTGGGAGATAATAACTTTTCGGCAGGTTCGGCAAACTGTAGTGAATTTAAACTGAAAGCAATCGGCCCTTTTTATACAAAAACTTTCAAAATGAGCGCAAATACTCTTTCTCTTACAAATTATCTTGTAATAGGTTCTATTATTGGAATCGACACTGCTATGGCGAGATCAATGGGGCAAAATTCAATAAAGAATTCATTTTCAAGCCCGCCTGAAGTATATTTTAACGGTACTAAAATTGCAGAAATTCAGCTTAACGGAGATAACCAGAAAATTAAACTCCCGAACAATCTTATACTTGCGGATCAAGTTAATGAAATTACAATCCAAACAGGAAGAAATCTTACCCAGCGAGCATACGTTGACTATGATGATATTGAACTTTTGAACCTTTCTATCCAGAGTGAATAAAACCCTGAAAAACCGCCGGCTTTATATGAATTGACTATACATTTATTTACATTTATGGCTATTTTTCTTTATTTTAACTAAAATATAAGAATAAGGGAGATGTGAAAAGATGGAAATTATTTTAGATATTTTATATATTTTTGCGGCTGCTTATACACTTTATTTTCTGGCACTCGCACTTAGAAATTTAAACGACAGACAGTTCGCAAGAGAAAAACGGTATTCCCAATATGAAGAAAAGGATAACATTGCAGTCGTTATCTATGCTCACAACAACAAAAAAACTTTAGCAAATTTAATAAGAGAACTTAAATCCCAGGATTATCCGATAAAAAGTTTCAAAGTATTTGTTCTTCTGGACAATTGCTCAGACGGCTCTCAGGAATTGTTTAATAACGATAACTTTATCCGGGTAATTGATATAAAAGGAGTCGGGACTATCGGTAAAGATCAAGCCGTATCGACTCTCCTTGAACAGCTTTCACAGGATGATTTAATTGATTCATATGTGTTTATTGATGCTGACAGAAGCATTGCCTCAGACTTCTTAACTACAGTAAATGCAGCCCTTACTAATGCTCATGTTATCAGCGGCGAAACAATTATTGATTTAAGAAACCTCGGCCCTGTCGACAGAATAAAAGCCGCTTACCAGAAATATCACATGAATTTTATGAGAAAAGCACGTTCTCTTTTTGGACTGGCTTCACAGGCCGATTCCGGAGTTTTCATTATTAAGCGCGACATTATTAAACAAATCGGAGAAGTTGATTTTAAAGATATCAATTCTGAATTAAAATACAGTCTTTTGTTATCTAAAATTAAATGCAAATGCACATACAACCCAAATATCCAGACTATTGTAGATACAGCGAATTATATGTTCAGGAAACCTCGTCTTTCCAAAAGGCTGGATTTGTTCAGAAACTGTCTGCCGCAGATATTCTCTAACAACTTTGTGTTTTCGGAACATGTATTATCTCTGATATATCCGAATATCTGGCTATTATTGATAATTTATGCAGTAGTGTTAAAACATTCTCTTTATTATCATTTTATGGTTGAATTTAAAATTGTACTTTTAAGTTTTATCATGCTGATAGTCGCATTCGGACTGAGTTTGATTAATGCAAAACTCACAATTAAAGAAATATGCTATCTTTGCCTCTATCCGCTGTATTCACTCTGCCATTTGATAAATAACTTTCCGCCGATTAGAAAAATCCGAAACAAAATCAGAGGGGTGGAAGATTTACCGAAAGATACCGAAAAAATGACAGTAGATGTTGTTGTAACAGCAGGAACAAAAGATTTGAACTGCAAACTGGAATTTATTTCGGAAAAAGGTTTATGCAAGATAAGATTCATCTATAAAAACAAAAAATTTACAACCTCAAACCACATAAGAATGATAGATGCGCTTCAGGAATTAAAGATGAAACTTGACGACTACGGATTCATATTAAGGATTTGCAGCTGCTGTTCATCATATAAACCATGCGTTGACGGGTCTACAAACATGCTTAAAGGATATTGCATGAGCGATTATCCGGCACCTTCACTCGGTGAGCCTAAAAACACGCTGATATGGAACACCTGCACAAATTTTACGCCGGCAAAACTCAATAACATTATATCCGAAATGATTAGCGAAGGAGAGAAGGCGAAATAACCTCTCCCAGCATATAAAATGACCCGCAGACAATCGTTATTGTGTTTTCATCAAAAGGTAAATCGTCAAGGGTAGTAAATACCTTTGACGGAAACTGACAGGCGTTTTTGAGTTCTTCTATTTCCGCGGAATTTTTATGAGAAAAATGATTGAAATAAATTTCATCATTTTTCTCAAATAAAATTTCCATCATTTTTTTATAATCTTTATTTTTGAGACAGCCGAATACGAAACGGCGTTTTTTATCGGGATAATAAAAGTCAAGGCTTTCTCTGAGTGCAAGTGCCCCGTTCGGGTTATGGGAACCGTCGATGATAAGATTTTTGTCTTGAATAATCTGAAACCGGCAAGGATGTTTAACCTTTTTTAATCCCTCATTAATAACCGTTTGCGAAATTTCAGGAAAAACGAGCCTTATAGCAGCAAGCGCAAGCGAAAGATTCTCCTGCTGGTAAGTTCCTTTGAGAGATAAGTTTTCAGTATCTTCAAAAGGTGCTGTCATCAAAAAAAGTGAATCACATTCATCTGCCTTATCCTTAATCGCTTCATACCCTTCTGAGGTCACAACAGGACAACCGGGCTTTATAATTCCGGCTTTTTCAAAAGCAATTTTGTCTTTAGTGCTTCCGAGACGTTCTGTGTGATCGAGGTCAATGTGGGTTATAATTGCGCAGAGATTATTTTTTATAACGTTAGTTGCGTCAAACCGTCCGCCGAGACCTGTCTCCAGCACCACCACATCGACTTCCTTTTCCGCAAAATATTTAAACATAACAGTTGTTAGAATTTCAAATTCCGTTAAGTGGATATTATTTTTATCAGCAATTTCGCAAACCTCAAAAACAAGCCGTGCAAAATCATCTTTTGGAATATCCCTGCCCCCATCCCCAAACGGAGAAAAAACTTTTATACGTTCAGTATATTCAAAAATATGCGGGGAAGTGTAGAGTCCGACCCTTTTGCCTGCTTCCTGCAAAACGTATGCAATAATAGCGCAGACAGAGCCTTTTCCGTTTGTTCCAGCGACATGGATATACTTCAGATTATCCTGAGGATTCCCGAGAAGATTTAAAACACTGGAAATTCTCTCCAGCCCGAGATTTATATAGAATTTTCCCTGTGAGGTTAAAAGCTCAACCGCTTCTTTATAACTGTGTTCCATATTTAAAGATTAAATCAAACTAATACTATTATCAAGAGAAGGGAAGGAGGGACACTCGTATGCAGAAGATATGAAAGTAGTCGTTTTGTTAAAACAAAAATTGTTAAAGAGGTTAGATACTTATGTTAATAAAAATTGGGACTTATATCGCATTTTACACTAAAAAACGCAGAAATGTCATCCCTGAAATAAATTCAGGGCAGGCTATGAACTTGTTTCAGGGTCTAACAGCTTTGAGATGCTGCACTTCGTAAGGACAGGCTCACTCAAAAATTTTTAGATCCTGAAATAAATTCAGGATGACAAAATTTTTGGTTCGCTTTGTCAAATAAATTCAGCATGACACTTTTGTGCATCTGGTGTAAACTGCGATATAA
>CALUTK010000030.1 GCA_944323675.1 Candidatus Gastranaerophilales bacterium
TCTAGTTTCAGTATATAAAAGAGTTTAAACAAAAATAACCGATTTATTTATTTTCTCAACACGCTCCCGCCCTGCTCTCGCTATTGTTTCGAAAACAAATAAATCAGTTATTCGTTTTTTTTGAGTTATGTAAGAATTATTTGTCTAGTTTCAGTATATAAAAGAGTTTAAACAAAAATAACCGATTTATTTATTTTCTCAACACGCTCCCGCCCTGCTCCCGCTATTGTTTCGAAAACAAATAAATCAGTTATTCGTTTTTCGTGTTATGTCAAATTTCACGACATTGCAGGCTTTGACCCGCAATCGCAACACTACTGCGTCCCACCATTTTGCGATTCCGCATAGCTGGGAAAACAAGATTTCAGCATTCGCTTCAATCAGTTTTTCTACACTTCCGGAATGACGTAAGAATTTTATTAACCCCTCACCCGAATTTGTAAATTCACATTCGTTCATTAACAAATTCGCCCCTCTCCCGCAAGGGGCGAGGGTAAAAAGTCGTCATTGCGGGCTCCGACCCGTAATCGCACAGTCGAAAAGGTGTATGGTCATAAATATTTAATGTCCTTTTGGAAGACTTGTTTATTCCCTTTCAAATAATAAAAAAGATTTCTAAATACATTAGCGGATTTTGTAAAAGTTTTTGCGCTTAATGCCGATACTATTTTATGAAAGGATGGTAGTATGGCAAGAATTATTGAAGGTGAACGCAGGATTATTAAAATGTCCGTGGATGATGTTATTAATATCGTCCGCGAGTACCAGCAGATTACGCACAATTCATGCTGTTATGAGCATACGAGGGAACTCCTTGAACGTGCGGATTTTTTTGTTCCGGAAGATGTCTAACCGGCTAATAGTGAAACTCTCTTTTTCGTTTATGATATGATTGTAACGAAAAGGAGAGTTTTCTTATGAAAAAAAATATTATTACTGTTTTATTGATATTACTGGTACCTATTGCAGCGTACTTTTTTATGAGTAGTAATAATTCGGATATGGGAAATGTTGCTGACGCAAAAGCAGCTAAACCACAGATTATAAAATTCACATCCTCAATGTGTCTTGATTGTCAGGAAATGAATAAATTGATGAAAGAAGTTTATCCGCAGTATAAAGATAAGGTTACATTAGTGGAAATTCCGGTGCAGGACGGGAAAGCTTTCACAGAAGAACAGATAAAAAAATATAATATCACGCTTGTACCGACTATGATATTTTTGGATTCCAACGGACAGCAGGTAAAAAGGATTGAAGGTGCTATTCCGAAAGAACAGCTTATTCAATGTATAGAAGGACTTAAATAAAATATGGAAAATTACGCAGAATTATTCACCGGCAATACGAGTATAATGATTTTGTTCGGACTGTCATTTTTAGGCGGTCTTGTGGCATCAATTTCACCGTGTTCTCTTGCAATGCTTCCGATTATAATCGGATATGTCGGCGGATATTCTGAAGAAAAACCGTTTAAAACTTTTTTGCAGCTTGTATTTTTCATAATGGGAACGGCTGTTGTATTTTCTATAATCGGTATAATATGCGCAGCTACCGGAAAAGTTTTTGTATCAGCAGGCGGATCGTATTTCGGATTAATAATCGCAAGTATTGTCTTAATTATGGGATTGAAACTTGTCGGATTTTTGGATTTTGAAATGCCTGTTCTGGTAAAAGAAATGCCTAAAGGGGACAGCACAAGCTTATTTATTTATCCTCTTATTTTAGGGGGAGTGTTTGCGCTTGCAGGAACTCCGTGTTCGACGCCGATATTGGCTGCGATAATGGCGTTTGCGTCACTTTCGGCAAGCCTTTTGCAGGCTGTTATAATGCTGTTTTTATTTTCACTCGGTCAGGGGCTGATACTTGTTCTGGCTGGTGTCTTAACTTCAAAACTCAAGACCTGGAAAAACTTTTATAAACTTTCCGACGCCCTGATGAAACTCAGCGGTGTACTTTTAATCCTTACTTCATTATATATTTTTTATAAGATTTTTGCTCCTCTTATTGTAAAATAGGCGTCTATGTTGTACAATAAGTATAGATAATGTGTTGTTTTCACGCCGGCGGCGTACAGAAACCTCACCACAGGATGACTAAGGAGAAAATAATGAAAACTTATGAAGGCCAGCTCGTAGCAGGAGATGAAAAATTTTGTATAATCATATCAAGGTTTAATGATTTTATCGGCTCAAAACTTTTATCAGGTGCGGTGGATGAATTGAGACGCCACGGGGTAAATCCTGATAATATTGATATCGTAAGAGTTCCGGGAGCTTTTGAGATTCCTCTATTGGCTTTAAAATGTGCAAAAACTCATAAATATAACGCAATTATCACGCTCGGTGCAATCATAAAAGGGTCAACTTCTCATTATGATTATGTTTGTGCGGAATTAACAAAAGGCATTGCACAGGTTGCTCTGCAAACAGAAGTTCCGGTACTGTTCGGTGTATTAACAACTGAAAATATTGAACAAGCTATAGAAAGAGCCGGAACAAAAGCTGGTAATAAAGGTTCAGAAGCTGCAAAAGCCGCCATTGAAATGGCAAATCTTATTAAGACAATTTAGTGTTTATTAGATTATAAAAGGGGGTTCTATGAGCGACATTATTACGGAATACCGGAACGAGAATACCAAGGATATTGATATTCTGCCTACCATTGAGATGGTCAAAAAGATGAATGACGAGGATAAACTCGTTGCACTTGCAGTGGAAGATGAAGCCGAACATATTGCAGAAGGTATCGACTTAATCGCAAAACAGTTTTTAAAAGGCGGAAAGTTGTATTACTTTGGCGCCGGAACATCAGGAAGGCTCGGAATTCTGGATGCCTCGGAATGCCCTCCGACCTTCAGCGTACCGAAAGATATGGTGACAGGTTTTATTGCCGGCGGCGATAAAGCAATACGCCATTCTATCGAAGGTGCCGAAGATAACCCTGACTTAGGCTATGAAGATGCAGCAATTCTTAAATCTGATGATGTTGCTGTTGTAATTTCTGCCAGCGGCAACCCTAAATATCTTCTTGGCGTTTTAAAACGCGCGGATGAAGTCGGCTGCAAAACTATAGGTATCACCTGCAACCCTGAAGGTCGAATTGCGGATGAAGCAGGGCTTGTTATCTGCGTTGAAGTCGGGCCGGAAGTTATTGCAGGTTCAAGCCGATTAAAAGCCGGAACAGCACAGAAAATGGTTCTGAATATGTTGAGTACCGGTTCTATGATTAAAATCGGTAAAACCTATGAAAACTTTATGATAGATTTGCAGGCTGTTAATGAAAAATTAAAAGACCGTGCAATTAGGATTGTTGCGCAGATTGCAAATGTCCAATACAGTGAAGCTCTTGCTGTACTTTTAAAATGCAACTGGGAAATTAAAACTGCTATAATATCATTGACACTGGGGCTTGATATTGAAGAATCCCGTGCAGAATTAAAAAAATACGGCGGAGTGTTAAGGAAACTGATGAACGCAAGAGTTGCGGTATAAGGGAGAGTAAATTATGAAATTAACGGTAATCGGTGCAGGATGTTGGGGGCTTACTTTGGCGTGGCTTTTGACGGATAACTTTGAAAAAGTCACGGTCTGGGGTAGAGTTCAGGATTTATCAGAAGATTTAATAAAAAATAAGCACACCTCAAAACCTCTTGAAGTCCAGCTTTCAGATAAGGTTGAAGTTACGTCGGATTTGTCAGCTGCGATAGATGGTGCTGATATTATATTGAATGTTGTGGCAACATCCGGAACCCGTAATGTCTGCGAAAATCTTAAAAAAGCAGGAATTAAACCTGAGCAGATTCTCGTGAACGCTTCAAAAGGGATAGAACTTCCTTCTTTGATGAGAATGTCCGAGGTTATAAAAGATGTTTTGCCGGATCAGAAACTCGCAATTCTTTCAGGTCCGACTCTTGCTAAAGAAGTTCTTGCCGGAAAACCTACAGCCGCTTGTGTTGCGTGTGAAGATATGGAAGTCGCTGAATTTGTGCAGAAAGCCTGCAATGTTCCGAATCGTTTCAGACTTTATACAAATAACGATGTAATAGGGGTTGAACTCGGCGGAAGTTTGAAAAACGTAATCGCGATAGCGTCAGGCTTTGCGCATGAGATGGGTTTGGGCGACAATTGCGCGGGAACGCTTTTGACACGCGGAATGGCGGAAATCGTCCGCGTGAGTCTGACACTCGGTGCAAATCCTTCAACACTCTACGGACTTTCCGGCATGGGCGATTTGATTGCTACCTGTTCAAGCCCTATGTCGCGTAATTATACGGTTGGTTCTATGCTTGCAAAAGGCAAAAAAATTGATGATATCTTAAATGAACTCGGCTCTGTCGCGGAAGGAGTCAAAACATCAAAAGCTATATGCGAACTTGCGAAAAAATCAGGAATAGATGTTCCGATTTCAAACGCAATTTATGAAGCGGTTTACACGGATATCACACCTAAAGAATTGCTTGAAAAATTAATGAATAGAAAGTTGAAAAAAGAAGAAAGATACGTTTAAAAATGAAATATGCCGTTAAATATCTAAAAAACACATTTTACCCGCTGAATGTACCGGAAAACGTTAAGCTTGAAGAAGGACAGCTTGTAATTGTCCGTACGGATAAGGGTGAAGAGGTTTTAAAGGTTGAACTTGTAAACCCTCAGATTTCAAAAGTCTGGGAAGAGTCAAAAGAAAAACCTGAGCCGCTTCCTTTAATAAGAGTCTGTTCGCAAAGAGATTTGCAGACTTTAGACGACATAAAAAAAGAAGAAGTAGAGGCGTTTTTTAAATGTCAGGCGCTTGTGCGGCAGCACAATCTTACTATGAATCTTGTTCAGTGCAGAATAACCTTTGACAGACGCAAAATTACATTTTATTATACAGCACCGGAAAGGGTCGATTTTAGAGCCCTGTTAAAAGATTTAACGCAGGTGTTTACGCGTGTGAGAATAGATTTACGTCATATCGGAGTGCGTGACGAAACTTCAATACTTGACGGCGTAGGACTCTGCGGAAGACCTTTCTGCTGTTCTTCTTATTTGAGAAAATTTGCGACAATTAACGTAAAACTTGCAAAGGATCAGGGAATGCCGATTGCACCCGGAAAAATCTCCGGCACCTGCGGCAGGCTCCTATGCTGCCTTACGTATGAATATTCAAACTACATTGACGCTGCTAAAGGTATGCCGCCTGTCGGGTCATCTGTCATGACGCCGGAAGGACTGGGAAAAGTCTGCTTCCTGCATTTTTTAAACGGTACTGTGTCCGTCAAAATGGAGGACGGCAAGACTAAAGAATTCGCCAAGGGTGATATTGAAATGGTTGATGCTGATGTTAATGTCGAAATTGATATTCCGGCAATAAATAATGCGTACGCAGAGGAAGGCGATGTCGATATACGACAGCTTGAGGATGATAGAAACAGTTCTACGGGGAATGTATAGAAAATGAGCGGATTTATGAAAAAGTTAAAAGAAAAATTGCAGATTTTTAAAATTAACCGGAAAAAAGTTAATCTTTTTATGGTATATCATAAACCCTCAACCCTTTATAAAGGTGATATTATAACTCCTATCCACGCAGGCCGTGATGTTGCGTTTACTGCAGCAAAAGATGGATCCATTACTGTAGATGATTACAAGTGGCTTGAATCTAATATGATTGGAGATAATATTTTAGACAATATTTCTACCAAAAACAGATTTTATAATGAAACAACAGTAACATACTGGATGTGGAAAAACTGCAAATCTCCGATTGTCGGGTTAATGCATTACAGAAGAATCTTTGATTTCAGAGGATTGGGTAATTCAAAAGATTATGCTGATGTAATGAAAAAATATTGTGTCGAACCGAAAATTATAAAAAAAATATTGTCTGAATACGATATGATTCTTCCGGAAAAGCTCGATTTTGGGGAACAATCACTCTATCAGCAGTACGAAAAACATCACCATATTACGGATTTAAATCTTGCAATGAAAATAATTAAAGAAAAATATCCTGAGATGACGCCTTATGTCGACAAATTAAAAGAGCAGCATTCCGGTTATTTTTATAATATGTTCATAATGAAAAAAGATTTGTTTGACGGTTATGCTGAATTTCTATTCGATATTCTTTTTGAATTAAGCAAAAGACTTCCGCAAAGGAGCAGTCGAAACCTTTATCAGCAGCGCGTTGAAGCCTTTGTCGCTGAGAGAATTTCAAATGTATATTTTAATTATTTGATAAATGATAGGGGATTGTTTATAAAAGAAATTCCAGTGGCGCTTCTTTCTCCGGAAAATCCTGTTAAAAGGTTTACGTTTAGAAAATCATCACGCCCTAAGAGTCTGACGATTTATATAAAATTACGATTTTGAAAAAATTGACAGGTTCTGAATAAGTGTCTGCTGCTTCCATTGTCTGAAGCGAGTGGAAAGCAGGTAAAGTTTTTCAATCTAATAATTCAAAAAGCAAACCCTCTGTAACATACAGAGGGTTTGCTTTTTCTTTCTTTTACAGAACTCTTTTAGATAGCTAAACTGGAAGCTTCAAGTTCGAGTTCAAAAGGAGTTCTTTCAACTGTTTGAATTTTTGTACTCAATTCATTTTCCTTAGCAGCCTTAGGAACAGGTGCTGACGCTACAGGAACAGCAGAGACCTTAGCATTTGAAGGAACCTGTTTTACCTGAGCCGCACTTTTTGCAGCCGCCGCTGCTTTCATTGCGGGATCCGGATTTGCTTTCAACTGATGGTAATCCGTCATGATTTTGCTTACAAAACGTTTTGTTTCTCCATAAGGAGGAACTGCGTTGTATTTTTTTACGTTCCCCGGACCGGCATTGTAAGCTGCCAGAGCCAATTCCATTGAACCGAACATTTTATACATCATTTTGTAGTACATAATACCGCCTTTGATGTTGTCGTTCAATGAATAAGGGTTTAACCCCATTTTTCTTGCAGTGGATGGCATGAGCTGAAATACTCCTACAGCACCATGACTGCTTCGTGCATTGTGTCTGTAACCTGATTCTGTCTTTGCTATACTTAAAGCGATTGCAGGGTCAACTCCCATTGAAAGGGCGTGTTTCACAATTGTCGCTTTTACGGTATTAGTATCGGAAGCCTGAACAGGCGCAGCCAACATTAACACTAGCGTAATAGTGAATAGTAATAATTTTCTCAAAATGTAATCCTCTGGTTGTAAATTGAAAATCCTCAAAAGCAAGTGCACTCTCTCTTTAGCGTCAAGTTTTAACTTTTAAGAATGAAATTTATACAAAAAGTATAGTACAAACTTATTTTAATTTCAACCCTTTATTTAAAAATACAACCAGCGGGTAATGCCAAAACCCTTATAGCATAAGGGTTTTGGCAAATTGTAAAACTTAAGTTTTTCAGGTATAATTTTTACTGTTTCACCGCAAAAAATATGCGTAGAGGTTTCATTCCTCTTTTTTATCTACCCAGATAATAGTAACATTTTGAGGTTTACAAAACGGATTTTTTACGCCTTTTTCGGTATAAGGATTTTTCGCAATCTTATCATAAGCGTTTATCTTTTCATATAATTTTTTTGTGTAAGCTAGTAAGTTCATAATTTTCTATTCCCGACTATTACCTGACTATATTATGGGAGTTTTTCTTCTTACTATAATCCCCGAAAAGTATTGTCTTTTTAAATATTATTAAGCCTTAAGGATAATCTGTGACGGCAATTGAAAAATTTGGAAAAGAGATTTAAACTCCGTTTTAGAAAAGGAGAAAACAAATATGAAAGAACTCAAAGGCTCTAAAACAGAACAAAACCTGATAAATGCTTTTGCCGGAGAATCTCAGGCAAGAAACAGATATACAATATTTTCTAAGACTGCAAAAAAAGAAGGTTATGAACAAATTTCTCAGATTTTTCTTGATACAGCGGAAAACGAAAGAGAACATGCAAAACTTTTTTACAAATATCTTGGTAACATAGAAGGACATGTCGACGCAACTTATCCGTTTGAACTCGGGACAACTGAAGAAAATCTTGAAAGCGGAGTGAAAGGTGAACTCGACGAATGGGAAAATATTTACAGGAAAGGGGAGGAAGATGCAAAAGAAGAGGGCTTTGATGAAATAGCAGAAACATTCCGTCTTGTAAGGACAGTTGAACAGCACCACGCAGACCGTTATGCAATCCTGCTTAAAAACTTGAAAGAAAAAACCATATTCAAAAAATCAGAACCGCAATACTGGGTTTGCAGAAAATGCGGATTTATATCATATTCAGACACAGCGCCGAAAGAGTGCCCGCTCTGTCATCATCCGCAGGGCTATTTTGAAATAAAATCCGAAAAATTCTAATCCGCTGCTGCATAAACTTTTCAACGCCCGTAATCATTAATATACGGGCTTTTTTATACGGTACCGCAGTATTTGCGGATTCTTATTTACAATTTGATTTTAAGCCTTTTTCGTCATATAATAAATAGGCGTATGGGTAGAAGAACAATCGCAACTATTACAATAAGCGCATTTATAGTTTTATACGGGCTTTATTACTGGGGAATTCCGGCAGCACTTAATACCCCTCGTTTTGAAAACTTTTTGGAAACCCGGATACAAAAAAACAGCGGGTTAAAAATAGATTTTGTGAACCCGAAATTTAAAATGGGGCTGCTTCCTGCAGTTTGGCTGAAAGCTGATGAAATATCCGTCACAAATGATGATAAATCAAAACCGTTAAAGCTTGAAAAGCCAGCCCTGAAACTTCAGTTGTTTCCGCTTCTTTTAAAACACGCAGAAGTAAGCGTATTCAATGCAAATAACACAACTGCAGAACTTTCCATTGATAAACACGGACAAATATTTCTCGGCCAGTACCCGCTTCACTTTGATAAAAAATCAAAAATAACTTTAAACAAAATAAAAGTTAACCTGAATAAATACGATATTACGCTCAACGATAACGTTTTGGGCAAAAAGATTATTCTTGACGGAAAAACATTCAGTCTTGAAGATTTTGAAAAAGACAAGCGTGCGAAATTTTCAACGGAATCAACCCTCATAGTTGACGGCAAGCCTTCTGTAATCAATGCTTCTGTTGATTTGCGGCTTCCGATTAATAAGATTAATGAAGATCAGCTTCTATTAAACGCGGATATAGAAAATCTTGATTTATCCATTTTTAAAATTTACGTTAAATATTTTTCAAAAAACAGATACACAGATTTAAAAGGGATTTTAAACCTGCATGCAAAAACCGATATCACAAAGGAAAAGCACAAAAATATTACGGCAAATTTAACCATTGATAACTTCGGCTTAATGAAAAAAGATACGGCGGGCTCAAGCTTCTGTAACGGGCGGCTTGAAATAAATACTACCCTTAACACGTTAAAAAACGGAATCCATCTGGAAAATCTGACGATTAAAGCTCCGAAAGTTGATTTTGCTGCAAGCGGTAATATTACAAAATTAAATAAAAAATTTCCTTATCTTGACATTCAGACAACAATTAACCCTTCAAGATCAGAAAACTTTATTCCGCTTCTTCCGGGGGAAGAAAATCTTCTGCCTGATTTCAACTTCTATTTATTGAAAAAACATATTTTTTACAGCAACGTTATGGGGCATATTAATATAAAAGGGATTGCCAATAATCCTGAATTATTCGGCAACGTCCTGATAACGGACGGATATTTGATAAAAAGAATTCCAGATACGACAGAAGGGGCAACAGTTAAACTTTCTATGGAAAAACAGATGATGCACCTTGATGCAAATGTTGAAACTGCCCCGAAGGAAGAAGTTGATGTCACAGGAGATTTCAAACTCTTCACAAACAGACGCTCTGATATACATATAAAAAGTACAAAAAACATAAGTCTTTTAAAGGCATATAATGTTGTAATGCCGCTGCATAACATCATCAAATTTGAAATAGGACCTGTTCCGATGATGAAGGTAACAGGTACCGGAAATATTGATTTAAGAATATCAGGGACGAAAATAGAACCTCATGCCTGGGGCGAAATGAATTTTAAAGACACAAATGCCTCGTTTAACGATATTCATAACCTTTCCGTCACGGGAATTAACGCAAAGTTAACGTTTGACGACAGGCTTGCAACATTTAAATCATCAAAAGCCTTTATTCTGGGACAGCCTGTCACGATAGAAGGGACAAGTTCACTTTCCGGCGATATGGATTTTACGGCAAAATCTAAAGGACTGCCAACAGAACATTTATTAAAGGTAATAAACACCTCGCCGGTGCTTGCTGAATTGCAGGAGGTTGTTGAACCTATAAAAACAATATCTGGGAAGGCTGATTTGCTTTTAAATTTAACAGGGCACATGAAACCGGGGGTTGAACCTGTTTTCAACGAAAACTTGTTTGCGAAAGGAACAATAGATTTTCATAATAACAAAGGCGAATTAAAAGACATTCCGGCAGAAATTTCTCAGTTATCCGGAACGGTGAATTTCGTAAATGAAGACGCTGATTTTGATATGGAAACTCTTGTTGAAAAATCAAAAGTTAAATTCAAAGGCACAGTTAAAAATGAAAACATTAATTTAACGGCATATTCAAACAAGTTCAACGCCGGAGATGCTCTCAGAATTTCCTCCAGAATGTACTCATATATTCCATACGTAAAAGATTCAGAGTCGATAAATTCATCGTTTACGGCATTTTATCAGGCTAAAGCCGACAAGATTATTCATTATGACAAAATTATAATGAACGGGAAAATCTACAACAATTTCGGCTCCGGAAAACCAATCCTTGTCGGAAACGGGGAATTTAATCTGAAAAATAACCACCTGACGGTTTCCCCGCTAAAAGGTACATATAAGACAAATCCGTTCAACTTAAAAGTCGATGTCACGGGATTTTTAACAGATAACTTCAAAATAAACGGTTATGCCTCAATGAAAAACTTTAACCTTGCGGCATTAAATGAACTCGGACCGATAGAAGAAATTTTTCCTGAATACAAAGACCAGTTAAAGCAGTTTGGAAGATATGAAGGCAAAACGAATATCGCAGCCAGAATAAACAACAATAATCTGCGAGTTTTCTCACAACTGAATGATGTAAGTTTTGTATATCTTCCGAAACACTTGAGAATAAGAATTAAAGACGGGCATTACCTTTTAAATAATGACAGGCTTAATCTAAGCCGAATAAGCGGTTTTGTCGGCAGAATGCCGGTTTTTGTAAACGGCAAAATTTCTGATGTTTTCAAAAATCCTGATGCAGATTTATATATAAACGCAAAACCGACACAGGAATTCTTTGACCAGTTCTTTAACAATAAAGCGGTGTATCCGATAAAACTCAAAGGGGATGTCAATTGCACAGCAGAACTCAACGGGACTCAGGATAAATTGGGCGCAAAAGTTGACTTAAAGCTTGATGAAAGCTCAAGCCTTTACTATATGGGCGCCACAATCGGCGATATGGTAAGCCCTGTAGATATAAAAGCGGATGCTGTTCTTACGCCGAAAAGCATCAAAATCAATAGCTTTAAATACGACAAAATTATCACATCTTTAAATAACAAAGAGAATCCGAACACCCAGCTTACGGCAAGCGGTTACGTTGAACAGCTCGGAGAAAATTACTTTAAATTTAAAAATCTCCGCATAACAACCCACAACCCGACGGATGCAAAAATTTTCAACATAATATTCAAAAAACCGCTTATGAAACAGGGTGTATTTACATCCGATATGATTATTAACGGAACATCTAAAGCCCCGAAAATATTAGGAAAACTTGATGTCACAAGCATTGATATGCCGTTTTTTGATGCGACAATCAAAGATATACATACAGATTTCAAAAAAGATATTGTAACTGTAAATGCACGCGGAAGCATTCTCAATAACGCAATAACTCTGGATGCGATTTTAAAAAATTCCTTCCCAGATCCGATTGTGTTTAAGGATATCAAACTTCACTTTATAGATCTGAATTTAAATAAAATCACCGGCTCGCTTCAAGATTATGACGCTGATATTTATAAACAGCAGATAGCAACACCATACCAGCTCCAGCCACTTGACCCATCAATAATCCGCATAGAGCATTCTGAAGTTACGGCAGATAACATTCTATTAAAAGCACTTTCCGCCACAAACTTTAAAGCTAATGTCAAAATGGGTGCAGATTCTGTAATAAACGTGACCAATTACGGTTTTGACATGGCACAGGGAAAAGTGACGGGGGATTTGAAATATAATCTTATAACAAGCGATTTTAAAATAAATTCACATATAGCAGATGCAAATGCTCAAATAATAACGGAATCCCTGTTTGATTTAAAAGGGCAGTTGTACGGAACGACAACGGGAGACTTAACTTTATATTGTAACGGGAAAACGCAGGATTTATGCCTGAACACACTCGGCGGCAGAGGAAACTTTGAAGTTGCGCACGGCAGAATGCCGAAATTAGGGTCACTTGAATATTTATTGAAAGCGGCTAACCTTGCGAAAAGCGGACTGACAGGACTTTCTATAAACAGTATTATTGATATAATAACGCCTTTGAAAACCGGAGAATTTGAGAGTATCAGCGGAAGCTACGAGGTCAAAGACGGTATTGCACATGATATTAACGTATATTCTAAAGGAAAAGACCTCAATCTTTACCTCACGGGCGCCTATAATGTCACTAATTCCAACGCTGATATGAAAGTATACGGAACCCTTTCAAACAATATTACAAACGTTCTCGGGCGGATTAAAAATGTTTCATTAAATACACTATTAAATATGATACCACTGTTGAATAAAAACGAAATTTCGCCGGAACTTGAGGCGGAATTAAAGAAAATACCGAATTACGAAGTTTACAATAATATATTCAGAATATTCGCAGTAGATATAGATGGTGACATCAACGGCATAAATTACGTTAAAAGCTTCAAGTGGGTAAAATAGGATTAACCGCAAAAGAAATACAACCAAAAAGCTTACTAATAATTTCTATTGTAGCGCTTGACATGAATTTTTGAATTGGAATAATAGAAGATATGAGAATTTCCAATATAAATAGCTTTAATACCCCTCAGTCATTTTGTGCTGCAAAAAACAGTGCGCCAAAAGGTGCTTCGGTTACTCATCCTAACCCTGTCAAATCCGGCTTAACAACAGCCGGCGGCTGGTTCGGGTTCGGGGTAGGACTTGATTACCTTTCAAGAAAAGTAAAATTCTCAGCATCGCCGACAAAAAATTCTTTTGCAATTAATGCAATACTCGCGCTCGGCGCCGGAACTTATACCGGTGTGAGTGCTCTTGTTAAAAAGTCGGGTAAATAAGTTACAATGTCAATAAATGGTGTCTTATTGCTTTTCTCTATTGTATCTATATTTGGTGAAAAGGTTTGAGGTTCCTGCGATGAAAAATCCCATTATTCCTATTCCGAAAAGAAGTGGCACTCCAGCTATCAGACATTTTTGTTTTAGTAATTTTTTGTAAACTTCATCAAAATTACCGCCTTTTTTAAGTGCGATTTCTTTCAAATCTTTTAATTGTGGAACTTCTAATTTTTCATTAATTAAATCGCGGCATTTGTTGTTTTTGTATAAGAGTTTGCGGAATCCTTTTTCAAGAAGTTCGTTGCCGCAGATTATGTAAAAGCCGACGAGCGGGAAGCGGAAAAGAGTTTCTAAGAAATTTTGTTTTCCTCTGTCTTTGGAAGCTCCGAAATATCCGGCTCCGCCGACCAGAACACACGATGTCAACTGACCCTTGCTGAGCGCGAATTTGCCGTTGTTATCCGCAAAATCTATGCTGAAATATCTGTTCACAAAATCAGCTTTTTTCTTATTATTTTTAAAGAATTTTGCCCCCGGAGCAAGGATTGCTTGTGAGATATTTTGAAGAGTTTTGGAGTTTTTGCCTTTTGTCGCAAGAAGTGCTCCGAAACCGAGGCATCCTGCATAAATTCCTGCTGCTGAAAGGATATTTTTTTTCGCACTTTTCTCTACTTTTGCGTTAAAATTTTTATCAATATTTTTATCTTTATTAAGGTTTGCGATGTTTTCAAAATTCCCCTGTTTGAAAACTTTCAATGTCATAAGATTTTTAATATAATTCAGCGTAAATTCAATTAAAGGAATAGCAAACGCGCCGAGTGCAATTGCTGCTTTTATGGGCATAAGCTGTTTATATTTTCCGCCTTTTTTCAAAAGTTCGGCTGCAGGTGTTGTGATAAAATTTTTCATTTCAGGCGAAAGATTTTTTGCGTAAATATTTTTGAAAATCTTTCCGAGGAGCGCTGGACAGTAGTAAACAAGAACGGATTCAGAGAGTTCAAGAAAAGAATTTTCGCTCAAATCAGCCATACTTCTTGCAAAAACAGCTTTCGGAATTAAACCTGTTGACGTATCCTGAATAAATCTTATATTTGATAATCCTGCACCGCCTTCTTGAATGCTTACGATTTTTGCAGCGGTTTTTAATCCTAATCCTATATTTGAATTTGTAAAGGTAATTTTATCTGTTTTCATCTGTAATTTCTCCATAATATCTGACTGCTGGGGGAAGGCACAAAAATGACCTGCACATAAAGAGTACAGGTCATTTAATATTTAAGAACAATATCAGATATTATTGCCAGCTTAAATTCCCTGTCTCTTCAGACAGGCGCCACCAAGATTGAGTGTTTGAATTTAAGTGTGACATAAATTACATTTTCCTTTGCGTAATTCATATTAGCATATTAATTATTACTGTCAAGTTTAAAATTTACTGAAAATAATACCACTATCTGCATTTAATATTTCAATGCCATCAATTACAGGATATACCAGACCACAATTTTCACAGAAAAGTTCTCCCTTTTTATGCTCTAAATAATTTTTACACACAGGACATGCAAAGTCAGGGTTATTTGACTGAAGCTCCTCACGACTGTTCTTTTCAATAACGTAAATCGCAGATTGATTTGAATATGTTCCAACCGGCAAAAGTTCATAGCAGAGTAAGTTTCCAGCAAGTCTGTCAACAGCTTGTTTTAAATTTTTAATATATTTATGTTTTTCAATATTTGCTTTTGTTTCTGGATTTCCTAATTCATATGATGGTTCAATGAGTACAAGATATTTTCTACAAATTCGAAAAAGTTCGCTTATTATTTCAAACTCTTTATTTGTATTAGGTTCTACCGCATGTATAGTGTAAACCAAATCTACACTGTTATCTTTAAGTGGAATTTGATTCATGTTTGCCGTAAAAAGTATAGGATTAAATTTATGTTTTTGGCAATATTCTTTTGCAGATTTAATTCTTGAGGCAGAGATGTCAAATCCATAAAATCTTATATTTGGATTGTTTAGCTGTCGTGCTATAACTTCCATTGTTGTTGCTTCACCAGTTCCGGCATCTAAAATTGATTCAAAATTTAAATCTTTAATTCTATTGGTTATTTCATTACAAAATTTTTCTGTAAATTCTTTGTGCGTCATTGGCGTACGTATTGAATTAACATGGTAATTTGTTTTAATTTCATCAGACTCAAGATTTGCAATATAGCTGCCGGCCTGTTGATCATACGATGCAAGAATAGCTTTTGTCGTATTGCAATCCACCTTATTCTTTTCTCTCAAATATTCCATAATATTAACGTTTTGCTCATACAAGTCTTTCAAATTAGTCATGAAAAAATCCTTCTTAAATTTGTTCTAATATTAGAACAAACATGAGAATTTTACAATTACGATTAATGAATGGATGAGAAATATGCAGAAAATAAATTAATCTTGCAAACGCAGCTTGCAAGTTATATTCAAAGAAAGAGAATAAAACTAAACAAATCTATCAGTCTTATTTCTGCAGAAGTAGGTATGACAAAATCCATGTGGTCAGATATGGAAAAAGGAATAAAAGATCCACAGTTTTCTACATTGTGGAGAATTAGTGAAGGTTTAAACGAACCAATTACGGAATTAATACAACATGCTTGTAAGGATTTGCCTGAGAACTTTTCTCTTATTGAATAATTAGGATTTTGTGAAGCGAAATTTTCTATTTATTTTTAGTTCCAGTCCCAGAATATTTATCAATTTATATTCAGGCAGGTTTCTTGTGATAATTAGTTTATTTAAAAATCTTTCGATCGGATGTTTCATATCAGTAATCTTAAGCCCGTTGTATTCTGTGATTATGCCGAAAACCCGCTCAAGTGTGTGCGCAAGTGTTCCGTAATCTCCTGTTCTGCAGCCTTCATAACTTTTGAAATCTTCTTGTTGAAATTCTATTTGTAATAAAAATTTTAACAATTCAGTTCTGATTAAAAACATTGTTCCCGGAATAAAGTGGTGATATTTATGTGCTGGTATTCCGAGAGTTTCTAAAAGCGGGTTTAAAACTTCATTTTCTTCCGGCGAACCTCCGTAAATCTGCTGGACTTTATGCCCTATTATCCCGATATTTTCATTGTTTATCATTTTATTTAGTAGTTTTCGAAAATTATTTTTACTCCATAACAGAGGTTTTAATATTTTGTTTCTGTCTTTAATATTGTGTTTTGTATGAATTTTCAAAACATAATCATAATTATCTATATTTATATTTTGTAAAACGTAAATAAACGGGTAAACATCATAGCCTGTATTCGGGACAATAATTATTTTTGCATCAGGTTTAAATGAGAGAATTTTTTGTGCAGCTTCAGAATTTTTGCTAATCATCGTGACATATAAGTCGAAATTAATTCCGGAAATGTTTTGCAGTTTTGATATAAAAAAATCAGTTTGGTCAATATAAAATAAATGGAAATGCACCAGAAGTTTTTTTGAAACCCTGTTCTGCCGGGTATGCCCCCCCCCCCATCTCAGAAATGAAGCTATCAGCGGCTTTTGCATAGATTACCTCCCTATCTTTTATATAAAAGTTCTTTGCGTAAGTTATCAGTTTTTGCGGAATAGTTGTAATCCAAAAGATATTTAACAGCATCATCAGGAGATTGTGCAACATAATACAGTCCCTCTGACAACTTTTTATTTGCAAAGTTCTCTTCAATAATTACATTAAAAAATTCGGTTAATTTATCGTAAAATCCGTTGTGATTTAGAATTACAATAGGTTTATTGTTGTAGCCGAGCTGTTTTTGGACAATCATTTCAGATAATTCTTCCAATGTTCCGAAGCCGCCCGGAAGTGCAATCAGCCCGTCGGATAATTCATCCATTTTAGCTTTTCTGGTTCGCATACAGGGGGTGACTGTTAATTCAACGCAGCTATCCGTAGAAACTCCCATATTGTATAATTTTTCCGGCATAACACCATAAATTTTCCCGCCGTTTTCTTTTACTTTTGAAGCGCACGCCCACATTAAACCGAGTGAACTTCCTCCATACACAAGAGAAAATCCTTCTTCCGCAAGTAGTGTTCCGAGGCGTTCTGCACATTCATAGTAGCTTTTTTCAAGATAATTACACGAAGAGGCAAATACACAGATTCTTTTAGTCAACGAAATTCCCTCCGATTCTGTAATAATACGAACAACAAATCCCTGAACCTTGCGGTGAGCAATCATTTCTTATTCCATCAAGGTTATCGGATTTACAAAAAGGTTCAACTCTGTCCTCGTATATTTTTGCCCCGAAGATATCTTTCCCCCAAGTGTTTGGAGGAATTATTCCGTTAATATCAAACATCATCATAAACATAGGATCATCCTTTTTGTCAACATCTTTTATTCCGACTATGATTTTGTTTTCTGTATAATAGATTTCATCAAAATAGTAATAGTCTGTTTTTTTGACTTTTTCTTTATTCATGTATTTAGGATGATAGTGTTTTGGAAACTTTTCATCATTTAATCTGAAATATGGTTTGACAAGATTTATAAGTATATGTTCTCTGTCTTCGTCATTGTGTGCTCTTTTGAAACTTTTTAAGATATCGGATTGCTCCTGTTTTGAAATAACGTCTTTCATATAAGAAACACGGTTGTAGCAGTCATTCCAGCGTCTTATGAATTTCGCCTGCATTGTTGAATGCAGCGATACCGGTATAAACAGTAATATAAACGCCAGTAATACAATAAGTGTTATTGAATATTCAGCTTTCCAAAATCTTTTCAGTTTCATTGCTATGCCAAATCCATTAATTTTTTCTCTTGAATAAGTTTATCATAAATCCATTCCGGAACGAAATTTTTACCCAGAATAATCTGTCCGTTCATAATATTCGGAGCATGAAAATCTGAGCCTCCTGTGACAATAAGCCCCAGTTCTTCAGCCATAGAGGAGAAGTATTCCACGCAGGCCGGAGAATGTTTTCTGTGATATGCTTCAATTCCTCTGAGTCCGTAGGACATTAATTCTTTAATAAGGCTTTCAGCGATATCAATATCGTGCGGGTGGGCAATAACAGGAATTCCGCCGGCGTCGTAGATAATTTCCACAGCATCGTGCGGGGAGACAGTTTTTCTCGGAACATACACTGGGGAATCGTCATGAATATATTTTGCATAAGCGTCCATAACATTTGCAGTTCCGCCGGCATTTGTGATTGCTTTTGCAATATGCGGACGTCCGATACTTCCGCCAGGTGCAACCTGTTTTACTATATCTTCGTATTTTATTTTAATTCCTTCTTTTTTGGCAAGGAGCGCGATAATTTCTTTTGTCTGCTTAACCCTTGCCTGCTGCTGAACTTTCAATAAGTTTTGAAAGTCACTTTTAGATGTGTCCATAAAATATCCGAGAATATGGACTTCGTAATTTTTGTAAAGAGTATTTATTTCTACACCCTGAATTATTTCAAGTTTATCTTCTATCCCTTGTTTTTTCAGGTAATCTTTAGCCACGCCATACGACAGAATATTATCGTGATCGGTCAGCGCTATTACCTGAAGTCCGACATCTATCGCCGTATCAACTATTTTTTCGGGTGAGAACACACCGTCTGAATAATAGGTGTGGATGTGTAAATCCGTTTTCATTGACCTGGTTCCTTTTCTTCATATCTACTACAAAAAATTCTTCTTATAGCAACAGCATAGCCTGTATCTTTTTCAATTTCGACTTCAACCGCATTAATTTGAGTTTCTGTGCTGTCAGCTACGTCGTAACGTTCCGGGATAGAGGTCAGGAACCGGTTAAGTGATGTTTTATAATCCATGCCGATTACGCTGTCTGATGCTCCGCAAAATCCTGCATCAGTTATGTATCCCATATTGTTAATAATACTTTCATCTGCTGTCTGAACATGGGTATGTGTACCAAAGAATGCACTTACGCCGAGTTCTGAACAGTATCTTGCAAAACAAATTTTTTCCGCCGTTGCCTCTGCATGAAAATCAATTATTACAATCGGCGTAATTTCTTTAATCCTTTTCACTTCGTCTTTTACGATATCCCACTGGGAATCCACAAGGTTCATGAAAACTCTGCCTAAAACGTTTATGACTCCGATTTTCACTCCGTTTTTTTCAAAAATACGGCTGCCTGTGCCGGCGGAACCTTTCGGATAATTAATAGGACGCAGAAGTTTTTCAGCATTTTCGATGTAGTTAAAAATATCTCTCTTATCCCAGATATGGTTGCCTGAAGTCATACAGTCAACTCCGTAGCCTGAGATATCATTATAATTTTTTTCAGTCAGCCCAAAGCCGTGGGAGGCATTTTCAACATTGGCAATTACGAAAGGTGAAGAGTGAGTGGTGAGTGGTGAGTGGTTAAAATCTCCCCCCGCCTCTTGCCGGATAGGGAAGCCATTGGGCTGTGCAGAGGTCGGGTGAGTGGTAAACTCTCCGTTCAAAAAATCGCGTACGGCATACCTTCCCGGTTTGCCGACCAGATCCCCGAAAAATAAAATTTTTATTGTTTTTTCATCACCCATTGTTTTCCTCTTAATATGAACCGGAAAAATGAAGTGTGATGAAATTTTTCTCTTCACACTTCACTTTTCACTTATCACTTACTTAGCTATTTCCGTTGCTCTGAATTCGCGAACTACTGTTACACGTATTTGACCCGGATAATCCAGTTCATCTTCAATACGTTTTGCCACATCTCTTGCAAGGCGCTGAGATGCCAGATCGTCAAACATTTCCGCTTGAACGATAATTCTGACCTCGCGGCCTGCCTGAACTGCGAACGATTGTTTAATCCCGTTGAAACTGTTAACGATTTCTTCAATCTTTTGCAGACGTTTGATGTAAATTTCAAGAGTGTCGCGTCTTGCGCCCGGTCTGCCCGCTGAAATCGCATCTGCAACTTTTACGAGAACCGCCTCAATTGTATTTGCAACAACATCATCGTGGTGTGCTTCAATTGCGTGGATAACTTCAGGCTTTTCTCCGTAGCGTGCGGCAAGTTCAACACCTAATTGAATATGTGTTCCTTCCTGAGTCTGATCAACGGCTTTTCCGATATCGTGTAAAAGTCCTGCGCGTTTTGCGACAGCTACATTTGCACCGAGTTCTGCCGCGAGCATTCCTGCTATATGACCGACTTCAAGCGAGTGTTTCAAAACATTTTGACCGTAGCTTGTTCTGTAGTAAAGACGCCCTAATGTTTTTATTAATTCTTTATTTAAGCCCATAACACCCATATCGAGAGCCGCATTTTCACCTTCGTCCCAGATTTTCTTTTCAATTTCTTCGTTGGCTTTTTCAACCATTTCTTCAATTCTGACAGGGTGAATTCGTCCGTCTATAATAAGTTTTTCCAGTGCAAGTTTTGCAACTTCGCGGCGTACAGGGTCAAAGCTTGATAATACAACAGCTTCCGGAGTATCATCAATGATTAAATCAACGCCGGTTAAAGTTTCCAATGCGCGGATGTTACGACCTTCACGTCCGATTATGCGGCCTTTCATTTCATCATTAGGCAAAGCAACGACTGACACTGTTGTTTCTACAACCTGTTCTATCATACATCTCTGCATTGTTGTTGAGAGAATTTCTTTTGCTTTTTCTAATGATGTTTCTTTTATTTTCGCTTCATTTTCGCGGATTAGAGTTAATTGTTCCTGCGCAAGGTCGTGTTTTAATTGTTCAAGAAGCATATTTTTTGCTTCTTCTGCCGTCATTCCCGCAATTCTTTCGAGTTCGGCGGTTTGTTTCTGTACGATTTCCGCAAGGTAATCTTCTTTTTCTAAAAGTTCATCTATTTTTCTCTGTACCTGAAGATCTTTATCCGTGTATTCCTGAATTTTATCTTCAAGCATATCTTCGCGTTTGTTTAACTTGGCTTCTAATCTTGATAATTCTTGACGTCTTTCTCTTTCTTCTTCGTTTAATTTTTCTCTGTCATCCTGCAGTTCTTCGATTGCTTTAATTTTAGCTTCTTTAAACAGGATTTTTTCTTTTTCATCGAGAGCCGCTTTGTCTTTTTTGACGCTTTGCAGAACCGATTTCATCTTGTTTTGCTGGATAATCAGCACGGCGATTAAGGCTATTACTGCAATAACCGCAAGAATTAATAAAAATTCCATTAAGTCTATACCTTATCCTTTTCTATTTTTTATATAATACATGCAATTCCCGATACATGTATCCTATCGGGCTGAAACCTGCTATTTAATTGAAAGTTGCATCATTGCATATATTTCCAAAAAATATTTACTACTACATCTGTTAATATATTATCATGACATGCCGGATTTGTATAGGGGGAATTTATTTTTTACGCCAGATGGTCGGAACCTTCATATCTTCTCTTAATGCGCACGGCGAAGCAACCTTTTTGTAAAATACCGGTTCAAACCGTCCGTCTTTTTCAAGCGCACTCCACAGGAGCGGCTCCTTGCATATTGCAACGCCAAAGTTTCTTATAAAATATTTATCCTTATCTTTTACAGAATTGTCAGCTATATAAATATGATCTTTTTCAATGTCGCCTAGGATGAAAAGCCCGCCCGGCAATAGTTTATCGTATACCTTATCAACAATATTTTCAATGATTTTCTTTTTATTAACGCTTAAATCTTCCAAGAGACTGAATTCATTGATTCCGTAATTTCCAGTCTCTATATAAAATGCATTTCTGAATAGAATTGCACCGGCTTTCTTGTCAGGGAGCAGGTTTCTGATATTATGAATGTCTCCTTCTTCTATTTTGATTTTATCTTTGTATTTATCTTTCAGTTTGAAATATCTTACGTGAAAATCCGGAGATGCCAGCAGTCTGTATAAATAATTCCTGTCATTAATTTCATAGACAGGGCGGGCCACTGGTTCCATCATTTCAAGGAAGCGTTCGCGCAATTCGTTTACCTGACCGTTTTTATCTTTCAATAGTTTTGTGTATTTTGAATCTGGCAGAAGAAAGTAGTCATTTGCGTTTGAGGAAAACACTGTATAAATCCCTTTTTGCCCGAGGCTAACAGCTTTTGCGGATTTGTCATAGCTGTATATTTTATATTTATTATGAGATTTGTCATTTAAAAGTGAGTATAGAGAAATTGCCTCTTCGCCGTTTGAACCTGCAAAATCCATTATGATTGTTCCGTTCGGAAAATTGTACCGCAAAAGTTTTTCAGCGGCGCGAAGAGTTGTGATATCTCTGTAGAAACATGTATCACTAAAATTATTCTCATCGTTTTTCAGTTTAAGACTGCTGAATGTCACAGCTTGTTTTCTATGCTGAGTTTTACGGGGCTGTTGATTTGAATAAAAGTTTTGTATTGAGTCAATTTTCATACCTTGCGTTTAAAAACTGATAAAATAAAAAGTTTCTTATTTTTTAAGAATAATTTACAAAAGTTATCAAAAGTGTTATAATTACAATTGAAATAAGGAGAGATTATATGGAAATAAAAGTTTTGGACGATGTAAAACACGTTCCCTGTGAAGTCCTTGTCATAAATAAATTTGAGGGTGAAAAAACTTCTCAGGAACTTGCAAACACTTATGCCGTTGATAAAGATCATTTTGAAGGAAAGTTTGGCGAAACGTATCTTTTGCATACTTTCGGACAAATTCCTGCTGATAAAATTCTTGTTGTCGGTTTTGGTAAAAAAGAAGAATTCGACGCTGATAAAATGCGTCTTGCAGTTTCAAAAGCAGTGAAAAAATTACAGCAAATTCACGCAAAAAATGCTTGTTTTGATTTTGATGTAATGTGCGATTACGGAAAATCTGCGGCAATCGGTGCGATGATTGCTGACTACGCTTTTGATAAATATAAAACCGAAAAAGCAACGCGAGTCGACGAAATTACGTTCGCGAAGTTTTCAGAAAAAGAAATTAAAGAAGGTATCGTATTCGGTGATGCTATGAAATTTGCAAGAGACCTTGCAAATGAACCTGCTGATTTTGCAACTCCTTCAAAACTTGCAGAAATCGCTTCTAATTTAGACGGAATTACAACAAAAATTTACGATAAAGAAGAAATTGAAAGAATGGGTATGGGAGCATACCTTGCAGTGGGCAAAGGAAGCATACAGCCGCCGAAATTCATTCATATGAAATATACTGGTAAAAACGCAAAGAAAAAAATTGCACTAATCGGCAAAGGTATCTGCTTTGACAGCGGCGGACTTGATATAAAACCTCCTGCATCAATGCTTACAATGCGCGATGATATGTCGGGTGCCGCCTGCGTATTAGCTGTTATGAGAGCGCTCACGGCTTTAGAACCTGATGTTGAAGTCCACGGGATTATTGCGGCGTGTGAAAATATGCCTTCAGGAAGCTCTTATAAACCGGGAGACATCTTAAGAGCCAAAAACGGTAAAACAATCGAGGTTGATAATACAGATGCCGAAGGCAGATTAACTCTTGCAGACGCCCTTTGTTATGCCTGTGAACTCGGGGTTGATGAGGTAATTGATATTGCAACATTAACCGGAGCTTGCGTTGTAGCACTTGGTTCAACTGTTGCAGGAATTATGGGCAATGACGAAGATATGATTTCAGTTCTCATCAGAACAGCTAAAAACAGCGGCGAAAAATTCTGGGAACTTCCGCTATTCCCTGAATACAAAGACAGTCTGAAATCAGATATTGCCGATATGAAAAATACCGGTTCGCGCCAGGGCGGTGCATCTATTGCCGGAGTATTCTTAAAAGAATTTGTCGACGGGCCTAAATGGGCGCACATTGATATTGCTGGAACCGCATTTTTAGAAAAACCGCAGAAAGAATTCATCGCGGGTGCAACCGGCGCCGGGGTCAGAACACTTTTAAATTATGTGAAAGGTTAATCCTTTTTAAAGGATAATAAGAACTAAAAATGCCGTGTTTTTCTGATTATTTTTTGAAATGACACGGCATTTTTGTCTTTAACATATCCCTTAACGCGCCCAAAAGTTGTGCGGGCGTGTCACCTCAAGACTTTACGAATTTTGCATAATTTGAAAAGCTAAATCCACATAAGGGAATAGACTAGTGCGTAAAAGGTACTAGTCTGTTCCCTTTATAAATTTTATTTTATATGTTCATTTCTTTCTCTTTTATTGCGATTAAAAGAGAAAGAAA
>CALUTK010000031.1 GCA_944323675.1 Candidatus Gastranaerophilales bacterium
ATACTAAACAACCATATAATAAAGAAAGTACTTCGTAATATATCTGTAAAAATAGTATGAATCATATAATGTCTAATCACACAAAAGTCAAAGATAAAGTATATTGTTGAAATGAAAAAAGTAAATACAATTGTCAGATAGTTGAAATTTTTGATTTCTTTTATAAATAGCTCTAAAAAACTTTTATCCATTCTATACTCCTTGATGAATTTTATTATACCATAACAGATGTGCTATTTATTTTTAAGTTGCATACTATTGACACTAGTTTAATTTGACCAATTACCCACAGATTACACACAAAAATTTTTGCACTAAAAAAGAGGGCTTGAAACCCTCTTAAAATGGCGGGAACGACGAGGCTCGAACTCGCGACCTCATGCGTGACAGGCATGCGCTCTAACCAAACTGAGCTACGCTCCCATCTGTTGTCTTTTGACAAGTTTTATTATAATATGCTGATTTTTTTTTTGCAATAGCTTAGCAAAAAAAAATTTTTATGAGTTTTTACGCTAATATGATAACTAATATTCAATCGCAAAATTCATTTACCGGCAAATCCGTATTCAATAAAAATATTAAACAGGCAAAAAAAATTTTCTTTTCTGAGTTTAAAGACGTAAAAAGTCCTGCTAAGTATGAACTTCTTCCTGTTCAGAAACAACAGGGACTTGCTGCTGAAATAAAAGAGTTAAGCGACAGATTAAAATTCATAAGACACTTCAGCAAAACATTTTATAAAGATGGCGGGATTCCTGAAGTATTCCGTGGGCTTATCGGCTGTGTGAAAGCTTTTAAAGTCGGTAACTGTGCAGAATTCGCTGAAATTGGCAAAACTATTCTTAAAATGAACGGGATTAAAAATTGTGATATTTATACTCTGCATGCTAAATCTCCGGACGGAACTCTTAGGGATTTAGACCAGACTCTTATTGCCTTTAACGTTCCAAAAACAAAAAATAATCCGGTTACCAAAAGAAACGGGACATATTTTAAACCAATGGAAGATACCCGAATTTTAGACTTATGGCTTGACGGATTCTCCGGAACTGTAAAACAGGCTAAGAAAAAATACAAAATTCTCGGGATGAAACAGGATGATCAACTTATTCTAAAACCGGAAAATACTTATGAACCGGATTTTGAGACAATCGAGAAATTAAAAAAAGCATTTCCGAAACTGATTTTTAAAAGATAGAAAAAGACCGGTTTAATAAAAACCGGCCTTTTTTATTTTTAACTCTACTAAGTTAGTTGTAAAGCGGAGCAAGCTTTTTAGACTGCTGCGGTATTACGCCTTCTTCGATTGATTGATATACTCTGTAATCTATTACAGGGAAGCAGTTATCAATACTTTCTATTTCGCGTAATACAGATTCATCAATATTACCGCCTTCAATCATATCGCAGATTTTTTCAAATCTGTCAACATGTTCTCTGAATCTGTCTGTAGCATAGTCTTTTGCCTGCCAGGTCGTAATCAGGAACGGCCAGTCAGAACTTTGTAATAATAAGTTTTCTCTTGCCATCTGATTAAGCGCTCTATGTAAAAGCTTATCTTCAGGAATTTCCGGATATCTGTCCGCAATTCTGTTGATACGTTTTTCACAAGCGTGGATAATAGGCCACATCCATTCAGTTAAATGGTTATTCCATACGTAGAAGTGACCGCCCTGTCCCCAGGAGCTTTCAGGAATTTGAATAGCTTCTGTCGGCGGATGAGCGTGCAGGTATTCACCCGCGGTCATTCTTTCCACTTCCGGAAGGTATGTGTTGAATTTTCTGATAACCTGTTTAATAAATTCAACACCTTCAAACCACCAGTGTCCGAAGAGTTCCGTATCAAATGATACCATTACAAGTCCTTCTTTACCGTTGTGAGATTTTTTGTAATCATTCAACAGGTGGTAAATTAAAGTTGTATAGTGGTCAGAGTTTTCGTTGATTTTATTTAATGCTAACACAGGGTCATACAACATCTTGTCGCCTAAATCCGTAGTCGGAGAAGTAATTCTCCAGTAGTGCATGCCGGATTTATCGTCTTTTTTATGGAATTCACGGAAGCAGCCATCACCAGGGTAACCGTCAGCTGCAGACCATACCTGATAGCCGGCTCTGTCGTTTCTGCCCATAACGGCAACCTGTGCGTCAGGGAGCCAGTAAGCTGAATAAGTATCATAACCTGTAGCAGGACGATCAGGGAGCGGTATGTATTCAATATTACCGTAAACCCCGATAACACGTCTGTTACCGATTGAATTTCCGCCTTCAATTACGTGAGATTCAGTAAAGAAGTATTCAATGTCGTTATTTTGAAGAGTAACTTCAATAGCCGGTCTCCAGTGTTTTTTGCCGTCTTTTCCAACGTACTCATAACCTTGTCTGTAAGCACATTCCGGAAGCCAGCAGCCTTTTGCTTTTTTCCCAAAAAGTCTTTTTGTTGTATCAGAACCGACTTTGAATTGAGCATTAAGGTTGCTGTCTGTTGCCAGAAGCGGAGAGAAACCGTGAGTTGCACCTGATGTTGTAATTTCAATACAACCTAAGTCCTGATATTTTTTAAACTCACCGATTAAATCCATTCCGTATTTGTTTACAAAAGAATCTTTAATATGATTAAACCAGTCGAAATAGTATTTAGCCAAATATTTCAAGTGCTGAGAATGAGCGACTTTCGGATCAGGGTATCTGTCCAAATCTTTCGCTACCTGAGCAATTCTTGAATCCAAATATTTGACAAACCCGCGTTTAAGGTGTTCATCATTAAGCTGTTCTGCCAAAATCGGAGTAATTCCGACAGTCAGTTTTGCTTTAATACCTTCTTCATACAGTTCGGAGATAGCGTTTAGTAATGGGATGTATGTTTCTGCCATACATTCATAAAGGTTTTCTTCTCCAAAAGGCCACATGCCTGCTTTTCTGTAATAAGGAAGGTGGCTGTGTAACATAAATACGAATTGTCCTACTGACATTTGTGCCTCCATATCTCTCTTTTCTTGAATTATTATATAACTATAATCCAATCCTTTTATATTAATATATAGCACAAACGGATAAAAAATATAATCCTTAAGAACTAGTTCTTATGAATAATGTTACAAAAGTTAAAATATAAAATGTATATTATTATTACATAAGGAAATAGACTTGTACACAAAAGGCACTAGTCTATTTTATATATGGGGCTTGTGCAGCCCCGAGCCCCGCACCGGCTATTCTTTCTTTTTGTTGCGGATGCAAAAAGAAAGAATAGCGGCTAAGAAAGAAAAACACGCTATATAATAGCGCTGCGAAGCAGCGCAAGAGCGAATGGATATCGTTAAATGCTGGCGCATTTAACCTTTCAGCCTCACTATTGCACTTCGTGCACGTTCGGCAACCTGCCTTGCCGTAGGCAGGGCAGTATAAAATCACCATTACCTCCTTTGTAAGCAAGGTGATGCGTTAGCACCAGAGTGTTTTCTTTTTACCCCTCACCCGCCCTTCAGGCACCCTCTCCCTCAAGGGGAGAGGGGATATGATTTATACCTCCCGTGTAAGGAAGATGGCGCAAAGCACCGGAGGGTTTAATGCGAGCGTGCGGCGCAGCCGCGATAGCGAGCACTAGAGGTTGAAGGCAAAGCCTTCAACTACTTCCATTTGATTCCGCGGCGCATAGCGCCGCTGTTTCTTTGCGTGTTTTTCTTTTTCGGTTCACTTTTTCTTTTTGCTTCGCAATCAAAAAGAAAAAGTGAACGTATCAGGAGATTAACTAAAAGAATGTCAGTGCGGGGCTAGGGGCTGCATAAGCCCCATATATAAAATAGCCTTGTGCCTTTTGCGCACTAGGCTATTCCTTTATGTAATAATTTTAACAAACCTATTGAAAATAAAGTTTTTTTTATTTAATATACAAATACTCACATCCTCAAGTAAGGTGCCGTCATTAAGCACCGCAAAACTTAGAAAAGGAAAATTAAAATGGCAAATATTAAATCTGCTAAAAAAAGAGTTCTTATAGCTGAAAAAAACAGACTTAGAAACGTAGCATTCAAATCTTCTATAAAAACCGCTTTGAAAAAAGTTCTTGAACTCGCAAAAGGCGAAGATAAAGAAGCTTTAAATGCAGCACTTTCAAAAGCATACCAGTTATGCGACAAAGCTGTTTCAAAAGGTATTCTCCACAAAAATACCGCAGCTAGAAAGAAATCAAGATTAACTATCGCAGTAAACAAATTACAGGCAAAATAGTTGATTAAAAACTTATAAAAAATCCTCTCCGGAAACAGAGAGGATTTTTTATGTGAATTTATATTAATTCCATCGAATAATGTATGGAAAAATTTAACAAAATGAGTTAAAATAATAATAGGATGATTTTGTTTTCTGTAATATTATTTTTAATTATTTTACTAGTTTCCTTGTGTATTTATCTATTTTGCAAAAGGGTTATATACAAGCTTAACCGCCGCGTGCTCGCAAGAAATATGGCACTTGTGAAAAACGGACCTTATATGCAGAAATTTGACGAATTAACGGAATCCGAAATCCGCGAAAAAATTATATTCCCGTTTTTTATGGTGCTTGGTTATAACACGTATGATATGAGAGAATTCAAAAGCTACATTAACCGTGCAGCTTTTTATCCGGATTATGTCGTAAAAAAATGGGACAACAGCAAACTCGCAAAAAGAGCGCTTTCCATTAAATATATTCCATTCAAAGAGGAAGATATAAATTTGGAGAAAAAGCTCTTCAATGCAGAACCTGCAGGCTGCAGCCTTGAAGAATTATTTGATAAATTGTATTTTAAATCAGAACATTACGTAATAACAAACGGATATTTGTATTTATTTTTCAGTAAAAAACATAAAAAAGGCAGCAAACATTTTGACTTTTGTTTTGATCTGAGAAAATATTCAAAAGAAGATGCCGCAAAACTTGCATATTATTCAAAGCAGTACCTGTTTTTAGAAATATCCGATGTCTACAGAGTGTAGGCAAAAACTTATTTGTTTTGTTAAAGAAGGGTAATGGGCGGAAGTTTCATTAATTTTCGTGTTTTACACTCTTTATAATGTGTACAGGGGAATTCTTATACAATTCACGATTTATTGTGTTGCCCTCTCACCCTACCTCTCTCCAGCAGGGAGAACATTTCCTCTTTCCCCGTTTATTCTTCGTTTAATTACAGTTATCCTCTTAACGTCTTATCGTCCTGACGTCATTCCTACTTAGTATCTCTGAGCCTTAGTCTCTTTTTCTTACCTCACACCCCATCCCGCTCCATGCAAGAGAGTGGCTGGAGAGTCATTGCGAGGCTTTAGCCGAAGCAATCCAGCCTTTTTATATGTGAAGTGTGAAGAGTGAAGTGTGAAGGGACTAACTTTTTATTGAACCCTTCACTCCTCACTTCTCACCCTTCACTTTATTCCCGTGGTTAAATTTATGTAAAGATTCTGGCAATAATTTATTTTGTGAGTATAATATTGGTATTAAATGGGAATATTAACGGGAAATAGAGAAAATGACATATAATCCTGAAAGAAAACAGATTAAAAATATAGATTTTAATATAGATTTGGCACAGAGTTTCGGTATTTACAGAAACAACGCGGAATATTCACTGCTTGATTATGCAAGTTCTGTAAATATATCCTGCGGGTTCCATGCCGGCGATCCTATGACTATTAAGAACGCTTTATTAAAGGCAAAAGAAAAAAATGTCGTAGTCGGTGCACATATAGGATTTGATGATATACAAGGTTTCGGCTACCGTCCGATGGAACTTTCACAAGATGAATTAGAAGCACTTGTTATCTATCAGGTAGGCGCTTTAATGTCATTTGCAAAAACTTACAAAATGGAAATTGAACATGTCCGTCCGCACGGCGCAATGTATAAACAGGCGTCAGAAAATTTTCAATTTGCCAAAACTATTGCAAAGGCTATACAAAAATGTTCTCAATGGCTGGTATATTATGGAGCGTCAGGCGAAATAACCGCCGCTGTCGGAGAAGAAGTTAATATCCCTGTTGCACACGAAGTACATCTTGAAAAAAATTACAATTCAGACGGGTCAATTGATTTCAGCCAAAAAGATATAGATAATATTTTTTATTCAATTAACAGATTAAAAACACTGCTTGCAACTTCACAAATCGACAATCTTGCAGGCGGCAAAACATGCATAATTGCAGATACAATTCATTTTTCCAATAAAGTAGCAAATGCTCAGGCATTAATAAAACAATCAAAAGAAATAATAACACCGGTTCCGGTAAATTACAAAAATGCTTGTCTTTCCGGATGGGTTGAATAGGTGATGAATATGAAAAATTTTAGACACGGTATGAGAATTCCAAAAGATGCAGGCTGGTTAATCCCGGGATTGCAGGTAAAAAGATGGTTTGCGCTGATTTTTGTAGGTGCAGTAATGATGGCGCTGGGATTTCTAATTCTATGTGACATTAAACCGGTATTCTATACCATGGAATTTATAAGAAAAGTTGCGACCAAAATCTCAACAGAATGGGTGGCATTTACAATAATAATGTTTGGCGCCGCAATATTTTTCAAAGGATGGCAAAAAACAAACCTTTCAATTTTGGACCTCAATAACGGCAGAGAAAAAGAAACTATTCTGGAAGCTTTATACAGAAGAAGAAAACTCAACCGCGGCCCTAAAATTGTTGCAATCGGCGGCGGTACAGGTTTATCAATGCTTTTAAAAGGGATTAAGCATATAACAAATAACATCACGGCAGTTGTAACAGTCGGAGATGACGGCGGCAGTTCAGGCAGACTAAGAGAAGATTTGGGAGTTCTGCCTCCGGGCGATATCAGAAACTGTATTGCGGCGCTTGCCGACGATGAAGATTTAATCACAAAACTCTTCCAGTACAGATTTAAATCAGGAGAAGGGCTTGAAGGGCATAGTTTCGGGAATCTTTTCCTGACGGCTCTTTGTGCAATTACAGGCGATATGGTGCGTGCGGTAAAAGAATCTTCTAACGTTCTTTCCATCAGAGGCCGCGTACTTCCATCCACATTAGACGACATGAAACTTGTTGCAGAAATGGAAGATGGAAGAATTATCCACGGAGAATCTAATATTCCGGAAGCGCACGGAAAAGTAAAAAGATTATTCACTGATCCTGCCCACTGCAAACCTCTTGAGGATGTTATTAATGCAATTAAAGAAGCAGATATTATAATTCTCGGCCCTGGCAGCTTATACACAAGCGTTATTCCGAATCTTCTTGTAGAAGAAGTTGCAAAAGAAGTTGCCCTCTCAAATGCAAAAAAAATCTATGTCTGCAATATTATGACCCAGCCGGGCGAAACCGATAACTATTCAGTATCTGACCACTTAAATGCTTTAATGCAGCACGCAAACAGTACAGAGATTATAGATACGGTTCTGGTAAACGATTGCATTCCGGGGAATCTCGCAAGCAAATACGAACAGGCAGGCTCATATCCCGTAATAATTGATTTTGAAAATATTAAAAAACTCGGTGTAAAAATCTTTTCAAGAAAACTCATAGAAGACAGTAAAGAAGGACTTGTCCGCCACAGTTCAAACAGAGTTGCCCGCGCGATTTATTACTGGTACAAAAAAGAACATAAAAATACAAAACCTTCAATATTTGCGCATAAAGAACTTGCGGCTAAAGGTTAATTATGGCAAAAAGAATTACAGTAAACACTATCCAGAAATATAAAAATAACAAAGAAAAATTCTCTGTTCTGACAGCTTATGACTATTCAACAGCAAAATATATTGATGAAGCAGGTATTGATATAATATTAATCGGTGACAGCCTTGCAATGGTTGCATTAGGATACGAAACCACAAATTCAATCGGCGTTGAGGAGATGGAGATTTTTACCCGTGCTGTTGCCAGAGGAACAAAGCAAGCAATGGTTATTACGGATATGCCGTTTATGAGCTACCACAAGACTGATGCGGAAGCCGTTGAAAACTGCGGCAGAATGATTAGAGCAGGCGCAAACGGAGTTAAAATAGAAGGTGCAACTCCTTACATTTTAAATGTAATAAAACATGTTACGGAAATAGGGATTCCTGTTGTAGGGCATGTCGGATTCACCCCCCAATTTTTGAACGCAATCGGCGGATATAATATTCAGGGGAAATCTTATGAAGCAACCCTTGACATATTAGAACAGGCAAAAAAACTTGAACAGGCCGGCGCCTTTGCAATTGTTCTGGAAATGGTTCCTGAAGAAAGCGCACGGTATATAACAGAACACCTGAAAGTCCCGACAATATCCTGCGGCGCCGGAAGATACTGCGATGCTCAGGTGCTGGTAAGTGATGATTTATTCGGCAAGTTTTCCGACTTTAAACCTAAATTCGCCAGAAAATACGGGGATATGAAATCTCTGATTTTAAACTGCGCAAAACAATATAACGACGACGTTAAAAGCGGGAAATTCCCGTCTGACGATGAAGTGTTCAAACTGGATGAAGAAACCCTGAAACAGTTGAAAGTACATGAATAACTCTGCTGTGTGTTCTTTTTTGTGCTAATATTATTCCAGAGGGAGAGATTATCATGATAGTTCATAAAATAGAAGAATTAAGAACACTTGTTAAAAGCTGGAAAAAAGATGGATTAACAGTTGGCCTGGTGCCTACAATGGGTGCGCTTCACGCAGGGCATTTGAGCCTAATAAAAAAAAGCGTTGAAAAATGCGACAAAACAGTTGTATCTGTATTTGTAAATCCTATCCAGTTCTGCCCGGGCGAGGATTTGGATAAATACCCGAGAACACTGGATGCAGATGAAAAATTATGCAACGACGCCGGAGTTTCTGTCGTTTTTGCACCTTCACCTTCTGAAATGTACGGAGAAGGGCATATTCTTTCCAACGATTTCCTAACATATGTTGTCCCGCCATTTTTCTACACTGATAAATTATGCGGTAAATCACGCGTCGGACACTTTGACGGGGTTTGTACGGTTGTGAATAAATTGTTTAACATAGTGCAGCCCGATTTTGCATTCTTTGGAGAAAAGGACAGGCAACAGTTAATAATTATTAAGAAAATGGTAAACGATTTAAATATTCCAGTAGAAATTATACCTTGTCCTATAATCCGCGAAGAAAGCGGATTAGCACTCAGTTCACGCAACAAATACCTGAGCGAAAACGGAAAAAAAGAAGCTCTCGTTTTAAATAAGATTTTATTTAATATAAAAACATGTTATAATAAAGGAATAAAGGACGTAAAATTATTAACTGAAACAGCGTATTCTTTTTTAAACGAGAATCATTCCTTAGAATATCTGGAATTCAGAGATAAAAACAACTTGGAAGAAAAAGAGGTTGCGGATAATAATACAATAGTATTCATAGCGCTCCGGGTGGAGAATGTACGTCTGATAGATAACATAGAACTATAACGAGAGGGAAACAAGTGCACAAACATTTGCAAAGACTGAAGACATTATTAACATTTTCAGGACACATTTTGACACTTATACAAATTATCTCAATAATATTAATTCTTTTGGTGTCTTTATACTGGTTCTTTGAATTAACGGAAATCCATACATTAGATTTTATGATTCCGTTTATAGACGCAATAAAAACTTCAATGCAAGCCCGCTTTGGAGAACAGCTGCAAAAAGGCCAGGCCGGACTTGACGGTTCTTTGTTTATATTTATTGCAATAAGCGGACTGGTCGTTTATATAATTTCTCAAATGAAAGTATTTGTAACACATTATGATAAAGTACTTGCAAAAAATATTGTTAAAACAAAACAAAAAGAAGAGGATGAGTTTAATAAACAGCTTATAATCGAAAAACAGCGCACAATGATGCAATACAAAAATATTGTTGTGCTTGTGAATATTACGCTGAAAAGCTTGTTAAAAGACATGTATCAAACAGAAAATGATACTAAAAAAATTGACAAACGTCAGGAAGCCGCAGCAATCGTTTCCTTCTACAATATGATGAAAACAGTGTCAGGCTGCAATTTTTCAAAAGACGGAAACACACTTATTATTACGACAAAAAATTTCGACTTGATAGACGCTATTTTATTAAAAATAAATGAAACATTAGACATACTGAGACGTGAATACAAAACGAAAAAAATTGCGCTGAACACTAATATGGCAGTTGATGTTTATACTGATAAAGTTTTATTGAAAGATGTCTACTCAGATTTAAAAACCCTTTTAAAATTAAACATGCCAAATGAAATTTTGTGCTACGGGAATTTTTGCAACCGGTATGAACTTAAGAAAAACCCACAGTTTGAAGCGTATCTAAAAGGTACATACGACATCACTGAAGATGAAAACATCTGGGCAATCGTTAAGAAAAATTAACTTTTCACTTGATTTTTTTCAGCTTCTTTGCTATTGTTAATAAGCAACCGCAGACAATTAGTCGGGGTTGGACGAAAAGGAAGGGGCAATAAGCCGGAATGGGTGGAAGGCTCCCCGGAAAATTCTTCAGCTAAAGAATTTCAAAATTCGTCCTTAGCCGTTAAATGTTCGAAGACAGCTAATCGAGGTTACACAAAGTCGAATATAAATATCTTTTTATATGCCTGTGTGTGATTTTGCGGTTCCGAAGAAAAAGGATTGCAAAATCTTTTTAGTATTCGGGCAAAACAAAGGTCGATAAAAAATCAGTTACTATAAAAGGAGCAAAAATGTCAACAAAAGCATTTAAATCAGAAAAAATAGATGCAATGAAAGAAAAGTTTGAAAAAGCTCAAGTTGCAATTATTACAGAGTATAAAGGCTACTCGGTAGACGAAATAACAACCCTCAGACGCAATCTTCAAAAAGAAGGCGGCGACTACATGGTTACCAAAAATACTCTTACTAAAATAGCAACAAAAGGCACAAACTATGAAGCTATCGCTGAACTTTGCAAAGGCCCTATTGCTGTTGCTTTCGGGTTTGAAGATCAGGTTAGCCCTGCTAAAATTGTATCTAAATTTATTAAAGATTCAAAAAAAGGCGATATTCTCGGTGCTGTATTGGATGGCAACTTATTGTCCGCTGATGAAGCTAAAGCATTGGCAAATCTTCCTTCAAAAGAAGAACTTTACGCAAAAATGCTCGGCTCTATCAATTCCCCTGCATCAGGCATCGTCGGCTCTATCAACGCTGTTATGGCTTCGCTTACACGCGCTGTTGCAGCTGTTAGAGATCAAAAAGAAAAAGCTGCAGCTTAATCAATTAGCTGTAATTATGTAAAACGTACATCAAATAAAAATAATTAAAGGAGAAAAAATAATGAGTAATGTAGAATCAATTTTGGAATCAATTGAAAAATTAACTTTATTAGAAGCAGCAGAATTAGTAAAAGCTATGGAAGAAAAATTCGGCGTATCAGCAGCAGCTCCAGTAGCAGTTGCAGCAGCAGCTCCGGCAGCAGCAGGCGAAGCAGCAGCTGAAGAAGCTTCTGAAGTAAGCGTTATCCTTGCATCTGCAGGCGCTAACAAAATCGCTGTATTGAAAGAAGTTCGTGCTATCACAGGTCTTGGCTTGAAAGAAGCTAAAGATTTAGTTGATGCTGCTCCGAAACCAGTTAAAGAAAACATCAAAAAAGAAGACGCTGAAGCTATCAAAAAACAGCTTGAAGCTGCTGGCGCTACTGTTGAAATCAAGTAATTGTATTTTCAATATAAAAACAAAAAATCCTCTGCAATATGCTGGGGATTTTTTGTTTATTAGAAACAGAATTTGACGTATTCACAAAACTTACACGCATCGGAGGAACTTGCAAAATCTTGAGTTTGAGAAATTTCGGTACAAATTTTCGCAAGTTTTTCTGTATATTCTACTCTATGTTGAGGCGTAAAATCTATTACACAATTTTTATTATTTTTTAAATCAATATAAACAAATTTCAAAGCTCCATAACTTTTCAAAAGCCTGTCCGCACAAATCAGATACACCATGGTTTGATAATCATACGCAGGATTTTTCGGAATTGAACCTGTTTTGTAATCAAGAATATAATAAACATCAGATTTTAAGCCCTCATCCGCCAACCTTTCACCCTCTCCCGCAAGGTGCGGGGTAAGGGATGAATCTTTCATCAATGCGTCAAGCCTTCCGCCAACCCAAAAATCTCCAACACGGGCACTCAAATTATATTCTGAATTAACGTAAGTTTTTTGGAAAAACTCATTGTTTAAAAGATTTTCCCAGATTTGATGTTCTTCGAAAGAAAGTTCACGCAGAAGATTTGAGATATCTGAACCTCTCAGATAATAATTTGCAAGTGCGTGAATTTTTTTACCTTTTTCAAAAAACGATGCCGGCTGCGGAACCGAAATATTTTGAACATATTTAAAATAATATTTTTTCGGACATGTTTCAAAAGTTTTGAGCATATTTGGAGAAAAGCTATTCATAAACAACGACCTCCCCGAGAAGTTTTTCAAAAATAATTGACGGTTCCTGATTAACAATTTTTTCAAAAGATTTTGTCTTACGGGAGGCTGTAAAACAGAGTTTTCGTTTAGCCCTCGTAATTGCGACATAAAGAAGCCTTAAGTTTTCAGCGATTAATTCCTGTTTCATTTCATATTCCGATTTTGGTTTATAATCCGGATTGAGTTTTTTGACATCTTCAATAAAATCAGAGGATTTCAATTTTATTTGCATGAAATCCAGCGTCAAATTTTTCTCTGCCATTTCCGGCAAGAAAACGTAATCAAATTCATCGCCTTTTGATTTATGAAGCGTCATGATCTGAACCTTTCCTTCAACAAAACCTTTGTCGCTTTCATCTTCTTCCGAGAAAAATTTAAAACCGCTGAGGCTGTTCCTTTTTGCAAGTTCCCCGAGCCGCTGCATAATCGTTGAAAGATTTTTTGTGTTAAATGAAAGACGTTTAATAAGCGTTGCGATTAAATAAATATTTGATTTTTCAATTTCGCCGGTAAAATAATACAACCCTATTTTTATTGCAAGTTCGTCCGCGGTTAAGTGCGGAAGGGAAAGCCAGTAATTCAAATCCCAGTAAAATTGGATGAGCGACAAATTCTCCAGCAAATCACAATCCAACGATACAAAAGGATTTTCGTATTTTCTAATTTCTGCACCGAATCTTTGCTGATAAAACCCGAGTTCTGCAAGAGTTTCATAGCTATCTGCAATAATCCCGTTATCAAACGGATGTAAAATCATATTTATCACGGCAAAAATTGCTCTGAAAATTGATTTTTGTTCAAGGCATTCGCTTCGTGTAATACTTTTCAGCCCGCTGTCATTAATAAATGACGTCCACTGCGCAACTTGAAAATTATTCCTGAGTAAAATTCCGACAGTTGCCTTTGGATTTTTTCTGAATGCGTTTTTAATTTCTTTTAAAACAAATTTCTTTTCTTCAAGAGTTTTTTCAAAAATTTTTGCTTGAAGTGCATTTTCACTCACCGGATTTCTGCCTTCTACAGGATTCATAAGAATATTGAAAAATGCGTCTTTTGTAACTTCTTCCTGCTCTGCAGAAAGAAGTAATTTATTTGCGAGTTTCCACACGTCTTCGCAGCAGCGCTGTGAACAATTCATACTGACATCTTGGCTTTCCGCGATAAATTTTCTAAAACCTTTTACATCAGCGTTCGTGAAAGTTGTCGTGATTGCCTGATTAATATCCCCGCATCGGATTAGATTTTTATGTTTAGCAGAAAGAAGGTTAATAAGCCTTTGCTGGACAGATGAAGAATCCTGCGCCTCATCTTCAATAATATACATACAGATATTCTGGTAATACTCTCTGATATCTTCGTTTTCTTCTAAAAGTTTTACAGAGGAAATAAGTATGTCGTCGTAATCAATCAGGTTTGCTTCTTTTAAAATTTTCTGATAACTTTCAAAAAACTGTTGGAACTTTGCAATTTTTGAATTCTGTCCCTCGCCCCTTGCGGGAGAGGGATTAAGGGTGAGGGGTACAAACCTTCCGCCACCGATTTTAAACACAGAAATCGCTCTATCGAATTCATCAGTTTCAGTTTTCTTTAACTTCAAACCTGCCGCGACTTCTTTAACAATTCTTGTGCGCTGAGTATCATCACAAATATCAAAATCAGAAGAAAGTCCGAGGCGTTCAAAATTTCCGTTTTCTTTTAAAATTCTCAATGCAAGTCCGTGGATTGTACTTATGTTTGGAAGCTGTGTTGAATTTTCACGGATTGATTTAATTCTTTCGCGGAAATTTCTCGCGGCAGATTCCATATAAGTCATAACAAAAATATTATCAGGATTAATTCCATTGTCGAGAAGTTTCAAAATCAAGGCAAGAAGAATCGTTGTCTTACCGGCTCCGGGAACAGCAGAAATCGCCATTTGACCTTTTTCATAATCGAGTACAGGCTTCTGATCTTCACGCGGAATTATAGGACGTGCTTTCGGTGCCTCAACCTCAGTCTGAGAATTTTCATTAACGACAATAAATTCCTCAATTCCGCCAAAATTTTCAACTCCGTTTCCGTCAAAAAGACTCGAATATGTAAAAATATTTTCACTTGAGGCAAGCGTAAGTTTTCTCAAAATTCGTGCTGTTTTTTCTCTGCCAAGTTCGATATTATCATCAATTGTATATTCATCCTTACTCCAGCCGCGCTGGAAAACCCACGCATTATACAAAGGTCCCGTATCGCTTTTTATCCATTCATCGCTTGATATATCCAGCCAGATTTGATACTTTGTTTTAATTTGATTATCAATAATCTTTTGCGGCGTTCCGATTATCAAATCATTTTCACTAATTTCAAGAACAGAATACGGATTTTCTGCAATAATTGAATTTTCAATCTGCGTAATTATTTCTTCCTTACGATTTAAAAATTCGCTGCCGAAAACATTTTCAAAATCCTGCAGCTGTTTTATAAAAAAATTAAATTTATTAATTTCGTTTGAATTAACAGAATAAAATTCAAAAAGTTTTGTATAAATTTCATAAACCTGTTCTGATAATTTTTTATCGGAATTCTCAAAACTTTTTACGATTTCTCGTAAATTGTTATACCTTGAATTATACTCCTCATCTACAAATTCAGCCTCAGGAAGAGTGTGATTTTTATCAAATTCCTCAAGGATATTTTTGCAATATTTGACAGGAATTCCGAGCATGCCGGTGAGAACGGAACGTAAATCAAATTCCGATAAATTTTCTCGCAGATTTGTGTTCAATTTCAAAATCGTAAGAGCCGCAAGAACGTATTTATTCTGGACTAATTTTTCATTTCCAGAAAGGTATAAAGGACGCGCCTGATGATTTAAATTTTCCGATAAAGAAAATTTAAGCATCTCATCAATAACAGGAGTTACGATAGAAATTTCTGACGGCAGAATTTTTTCTTTTAAAAGCGAATTTATTTTTTTTGCAGCAAGTTCAATCATGGAAGAACGCTTTGAAGGAGATTGAACCGTAAAAAATTCCAGCGGAGTTTTTTCACTTTTTATAACGTTATTGAAAATATTTTCCGCGTCAAATTTTAATTTTGTCGCTGAATCCAAAACCGTTACAGGCTGGTTAAAAAGTTCACCAAACTCCCACACAGCAGTTCTATCCGCGCTTAAGTATCCTATACGGCTCGCGCCTTTTGAATCATAAGCAACAAACACATCTTTTAACTGCGGCGAAAGAAATTTTATAAAATCATAACAAAGCGGCGTAATTTCATCACCGTCATCAAGGATTAAATATTCAATACCCTTAAAATAATTTGTATTTTTATAGATATAATTAAAAACTAGCCCCTGCCGCAGGTAATCGAAATCTCTCAGATAAAGAGTTTTCGCAAGGAGTTTTTTTAATGCGGCTTTCGCATCATCGGAAAAACTTTCCCCTAAAACCCTTGCACGCCATTCAACCTCGTCATCGGTTAAATTATTTTGTACAATTAAAGCATATCTTCTAAACAACTGGTGAAGAAGAGATTTTTTTGAATTATAACCTTTAAACTGAACCTGTTTCAGAATATCTTTTAATACAAACTGCGACACCTCCAGCCCTGCCATATTCGGCAAAATTTTCGGATTATCTTTGAAAGGATTTCCGCTTTCTATAAACGCCCAGTTATCAATTATTGAATTATAAACAAGTCCGAAAAAAGAATAAATTTTTAACTTTTCAAAACAATCAATTTTAAGTTTTTTTAACGTTTCGTTAACAAATTTATTTTTAAGATTTGAATTTTGGACGAGTACTAAAATTTTAGAAGCGTCCACTCCGGAGTTCAAAAAAGACGCGTATTTTTCAATTAAAATATTTGTTTTATCCGATGAAACACTTCCGTCAATAATCACAAAAATCAATCCTCTTTTTAATGTATTTTAGCACAAAAACAAGTGTAAAAAATACAAATAATTTAGTACTGTTACACTATTGCATTTTTTTGAAATTTAGTCTAGTATTTAAACATAGAAGATAATAAAAAATTACAAAGCATTGTACGGAAAAAGTAGGAGGTAGAAATGCAGGAATTACAAGAACAAATCGGACAATCAGCAGGTCAAATTTACAACTATTTGAACAGCAACGGAGAAGCTACATTCTCTAAAATAAAAAAAGAATTAGACCTTAAAGGAAACTTTGCAGACTTAGGTCTTGGCTGGTTAGCAAGAGAAGACAAAGTTGAACTTTCTAAAAAAGGTTCTTCAGTAAGTGTAAGACTCAAATAGTTTTAAGATTTTTGGGTAAACAAAGAATTAAAAAAACCGCTTCTTAAAAGAAGCGGTTTTTTACATGGTTTTGCGGATTAAAATTGTAATAATTTTTTATAAAATGCGACACTGCGTTAGCACAGGATAATTTAAGGGAATAGACTAGTGCGCAAAAGGCACTATCATATTTCTTTTATTAATTTTATTTTTTTATGTTCATTTCTTTCTCTTTTATTGCGATTAAAAGAGAAAGAAACGAACCAAAGAAAGAGAAAAACGCAAAAGATTACAGCGTCGCTGCGCGCCGCGGAATCAAATGGAAGCAGTTGAAGGCTGTGCCTTCAACCTCTATAGGTGTGCTATCGTGCTATCGCACACGCACACCTGACCGACCTGTTGGTCGGTCAAAGGAAGGTGCGGAAACCTTGGTTTCTGCTAACTCGTTTCTTTTGGTCGCGTGTTTTCTTTTCTTTCGTCTATTTCTTTTCTTTTGCTTCGCAACAAAAGAAAAGAAATAGACTTAATAAGAAAATAGGCTAGTACCATTTGCGCACTAGTCTATTCCCTTAAGAAAAATGAGGGAAGCTCTGCAGCTTCAGTATAGACTCCCTTATGAGGGAGACTATATTAATTATCCTCATTAAGAATACTGAACGCGACGATTTCATCAATATTAACATTCAACCAATCATAACGGAAACAGACATAATCATTACAATCACAATTATCGTCATCGCATTCGCAGTAATCTTTCAAGCGGCAAACAAGCGCATTTTGCAAAGGCAAAATATCCTCATGGCATTCATCGCATTTTGAATCTTTTGTATAAAGTTCACCATCAATTTTCAGATAATTTGTAAAAAGAACAATTCTGCCGGAGGAATTTTTTTCGGCAATTTTGTAAATAGCTTTTGAAATAGGTTTAGACATAGAAAAATCTCCTTTTATTAAATTACAAATGAATTATAAGCAATCTCATTAATTTATCTATCAGCCGGTAAGGCACTCCGTCAAGAATTACCCGAATTATATAAAAATGTTAATAAAGCAGAACAAAAATTTCGTCACAAAATAGCCAAAATTAAATGTTTATGCTATAATTCTGGTATAGTAAAAGATTTTTAATAAGGGGAGAATTATATAAATGGCTGAAGAAACTCAAAATGTAACTACTCAGGTCGAAAAGGTTGAGGTAGTTGATATTCCTGATAATGACGAAGCAATAGAAACCAAGACCTCGGCAAGTTACGACGCGAGCAATATCCGTGTTCTGGAAGGGCTGGAAGCTGTCAGAATGCGACCTGGTATGTATATTGGTTCAACCTCTCAGCGCGGGCTTCACCATTGCATTTACGAAATCGTCGATAACTCAATTGACGAATCCCTTGCAGGCTTTTGTACAGATATTCATGTTACCGTACACAAAGATAACAGCGTTACTGTCGAAGATAACGGCCGTGGCATTCCTGTCGATATTAAGCCCGAAACAGGCAAATCCGCTCTGGAAATTGTCCATACAGTTCTCCATGCCGGCGGGAAATTCGGCGACGGCGGATATAAGGTATCAGGCGGTCTGCACGGCGTTGGGGCATCTGTTGTTAACGCTCTTTCCGAAAAATATATCGTTGAAGTTTCAAGACAGGGTTATGTTTGGAGACAGGAATACATGAGAGGTGAACCGCTTTCTCCTGTTGAAAAAATTGCCGAAACTGATAAAACAGGGACAAAAACTACCTTCTGGCCCGACCCTGAAATCTTTACAGAAACAACAGAAATTGACTGTGATGTTATTGCAAATAGATTACGTGAAATGGCGTTCTTAAACAAAGGTCTGAAAATAATTTTCCATGTTGATGCCACAGGTTCTGAAGAAACTTTTCACTACAAAGGCGGTATTGGAAGCTATGTTGAATTTTTAAACAAAAATAAAACAGTTCTCCACGATAAACCTATTTATATTGATAAAGTTGTTGATAACATGCAGGTGGAAGTTGCAATGCAATATACTGATGCGTATAACGAAAGTGTTCTTTCATTTGCCAACAACATCAACACTCATTCAGGCGGAACACACTTAACCGGATTCAGAAACTCAATTACGCGTGTGTTCAACGATTATGCAAGAAAAAACAACATCTTGAAAGATTCTGACCAGAACCTCTCGGGAGAGGACGTCAGAGAAGGCTTAACAGCTATCGTTTCGGTTAAAATTCCGAACCCTGAATTTGAAGGACAAACAAAAGAAAAATTAGGTTCACAGGAAGCTATGGGAGCAGTTCAGGATGCTGTTAAAGAAAAATTACAGGAATGGCTTGAATTCAATCCGAAAATCGCCAAAACTATCTTAGAAAAAACATTACAGGCGCAAAGAGCGAGAGAAGCCGCAAGACGCGCAAGAGAACTTACAAGAAGAAAATCCGTTCTTGAAAATTCCACACTTCCGGGCAAACTAGCAGACTGCTCCAACAGAGAACCTGAAAAATGTGAAATTTACCTTGTAGAGGGAGATTCAGCTGGCGGATCTGCAAAACAGGGCAGAAACAGAATGTTTCAGGCAATCCTGCCGTTGAGAGGTAAAATCCTTAACGTTGAAAAGGCAAGATTGGACAAAATTTATGCCAACAATGAAATTCAATCAATGGTTCAGGCGTTCGGCATCAACATTTCCAAAAACGAAGAAGAAGTTGATATTGAAAAACTCCGTTATCATAAAATTATCATCATGACCGATGCGGATGTTGACGGCGCTCACATCAGAACGCTTCTTTTAACATTCTTCTTCCGTTACGCAAAACCGTTAATTGAAAACGGTTATGTCTATATTGCTCAGCCACCTTTGTTTAAGGTCACAATAGGGAAACAAATCGAATACCTTTACGATGAACATGCTTTAGACAAAATGCTGAAAGAACGAGGAATTAAATCACTCAGTCTTTCAGATAAAGCAAAATCAAAAGTTAAAACAGGCGATGAACTTCTGGAATTGATTAAGAACATGTCAACATTCTACAATTCTTATAACAACCCGATTTTGAACCTTTTCCCTGCAGTTGTATTAAGAGGACTCGTGCGCTCTGGGATTACTCCTGAAGATTTTGACGATCAGGCAAAAATGAACGAAATTATTGCCTACTTAAATCACTATCTGCAGGATCACGCAAAGAATTACAACATACACGAAGCGGCAAATTATAAAGCCGAACTTAAATACACTCCGGAAAACTCTAAATATTCAATAATACTCTTCACAAATGAAGAAGAACACGTAATTATCAACCAGAATATTATAAAGAGTTCGGAATACAAGAGATTGAAAACCTCTTACCCTCTTATCAGAGATTATTTGATTGAAGAATCAGACGGACTTATTCTGGAAACCGACACAGAACAATATGAGATTAAATCGTTTGACCGGCTGCAAAAAATAATTGATGACAGAGGGCAGAAAGGCATGACAATCCAGCGTTTCAAAGGGTTAGGCGAAATGATGCCGCAGCAGCTCTGGGAAACAACAATGGATCCGTCAACCAGAACTCTCTTAAAAGTAAGCATTGAAGATGCAATGCTTTGCGATCAGTTGTTTGATGTCTTGATGGGCGATAAAGTTGAGCCGCGGCGCGACTTCATTGAAGCCAACGCGGTTTACGCAACAAATATTGATACATAGTAATAAATTGTTATCACATTTTGTTACTTTCTTATAACATTAAAACAGAATTGTGTTTGTTTTCGAAACAATAGCGGAAGTATGTGCGGAAGCGTGTTGAGGAAATAAATACAATTCTGCTTTAATTCAAAACTCAAGCTCATTGTTTGGTGACGCATTTTTCAACATACACGTGCAAAATAATTGCTATAGTATCATTATTGTAGTATAATTCTCTTGTGAAGGGTTAATAAGAAGAAAAGAGACAAAGATGACAAAAAAAGAACTTATTTTTTTAGGACCGCCTGCCTGCGGTAAAGGCACTCAAACAGACAAACTTGCAAAATATTTGAATTTTCCGCACGTTGATACCGGATCTCTTTTAAGAGCAGAAATTAAAAACGAGACAGAAGCCGGCAAAGAAGCAAAAGCATACATAGATAAAGGCCAGCTTGTACCGGCAGAACTCGTTGCAAGAATTATCAAAAACAGACTTTCGCAAGCTGATTGTCAAAACGGCTACATCCTTGACGGCTATCCGAGAAGCACCGAACAAGCTGATAAATTGGAACTTATCAATAAAGAAATTGATAAAGGTGAAAAAGCAGAATTCAAAGCAATCTACTTTGATATTGACACAAATCTTCTGGTTGAAAGGATTGTAAACCGTCGCTCCTGCCCTGTATGCGGAGAAATTTACAACCTCGAATCGAAACCGCCGAAAGTTGCAAACCACTGCGACAATGACGGTGCTGAACTTACCCAGAGAAAAGACGATACCAGAGAAGTTGCTCAGGCCAGATTTGACACCTACTTCAAAGAAACTGCTCCGCTAATTGATTACTATAAATCAAAAGGGCTTCTGAAAACAATTGATGCCAACGGAACAATCGACGAAGTATGGGAAAGATTATTGGAAGTACTAAAATAAAAAGAAAGGATTACGCAAGCTTTCGGGGAAATAAAAAATACCCGAAAGACGGCGTAAACTATTGAAAAAATGATACACAGAAAATCAAGAGAAGAAATCAAATTAATGCGCCACGCAGGACACATTGTGGCGCTTGTTCATCAAAAAATGAAAGAAGTTCTGGAACCAGGAATTTCTACAAAAGAACTTGACAATATTGCACATCAGGTTATAAAAGAAAATCGTGCAATCCCGACATTTTTAGGCTACAACGGTTTCCCGGGCTGTATCTGCACATCAATTAACGAACAGGTCGTACACGGAATCCCACACGAAGATGTCAAGGTTAAAGAAGGCGATATAATAGCCATTGATGTCGGCGCAACCTACCACGGGCTTGTAGGAGACAGCGCATGGTCTTATGCTGTCGGAAAAATCGACGAAGATAAACAGCGTCTGATGAAGGCAACAGAAGAAGCCTTATATGCAGGAATAGAAAAAATGCGAGTCGGGAATGTGCTTGACGATATATCAGGCGCAGTAGAAGATGTCGCAAACAGCTATAAATTCGGTATAGTAAGACAATACGGCGGTCACGGCGTAGGTCACCAGATGCACGAAGAACCGTTCCTCTTTAACTACAGAGTCGGCGATAACACCTTAATTAAACAGGGTTATGCTATAGCAATTGAACCTATGCTTAATCTTGGCGGAGACGAAGTTGTTGTTGCTGACGACGAATGGACAGTTTCAACTGCTGACGGCACACCTTCCGCACACTTTGAACATACGGTAATAGCAACTGATGAAGGCCCGTTAATTACAACTAAATTAATGGAGTAAGAATGAAATATTATATAGGCTTGTCGTTAGCCGCAGGCTCAAGCATGGATTCAGGGCTTGCTATATTTGACGATTACAGTAATTTAATAATGGTGGATAAATTATACAAAATGAATGATATTATGCATTTTTTTGATAACTATTCATCAACAAAAGATTCAGAAATATGCGTTTCTCTTGCCTGGGATAAGACTATGCTCAACGGAAAATGGAGAATTCTTTCAAAACCTTATCAGATGGTTTCCACAAACAAACTCATCCCGAATCAGGATAACTGGACACAGCGATACGCAACCCGCGGCAGTGAATATTTCAAATCGCTTGCAGATTCCGGCGTGAGCGTAAACCGTTTTGAAACATATTTAACGCGCCAGAGTTTTCACCTGAATTCATGCTATCTTGAACGCTCCCCTGCTGATTGTAAATTCCTCCAGCAAACCCTCAATAACGAATGGGGGATTGATCTGCCGCAAAACATGATGCCAATGTCTCAACTGGAAGCGATTGTCGGCGCCATCCTTGCAAGAGAAAATTATAAAAATAAAGAAAACAATATAAAAATAATTTCAACATTCAAGGGTCTTAATGTAATTGATGTTATTAAAAATCCTAACTTAATTGCAGTTTAATACACTCTTTTATATTTACAAAACACACGTTTTAATATTAACGTGTGTTTTTGTGTAAATATTTCAAGTAAAATATTTATTATTCATAGATAAATCCATAATTATCAATGATAGTTGATAATTATTAAACACTTATCGGTAAAAATTTAAATATCAATAATTTATAATAAAAAACACTATGGATGATAACTATGAAAAAATTTTATCGCAAAATCTAGCAGCGAATATTCGTAAATATAGAGCAATCCAAAAGCTTACACAGGAACAGCTGGCAGAAGCAGCAGATTTAAGCCAGCAATACATTTGTATGATTGAAAACGGGAAGGTAAGTCCTAGTTTCTTTGTAGTCTGCAAAATTGCAGATGCATTTTGCATAAGTTTAGACGCTTTAAAAGAAAAACCTTAAAATACTATGTTTTCATTTTAGCCACAAAAGTCCGCAAAATATTAAGAACATCTTTCCTGATATCTTCTATTGTTTTTGTGGCATCAATAACTTTAACTCGCTCCGGTTCCTGTTTTGCTATAGCCAGATATCCATTCCGAACTTTGTTAAAAAACTCTTTCCCCTCACTTTCCATACGGTCTTTTTCTGCGCCAACGCGCTGCATGGAAGTTTCAACATCAATATCAAACACAAAAGTAATATCAGGTTTTCTTCCGCCTGTTGCTATATCATTAAGCAATTTAATTCTTTCGACATCCAGCCCGCGCCCGTATCCCTGGTAAGCAACGGTACTATCAGTATGTCTGTCACAGAGAACTATTTTACCTGCAGCAACAGCAGGTTTAATAATTACATCCATATGCTGTGCTCTATCGGCAAGGAATAAGAACAATTCTGCTTTAGAGGAGACCTCGCCGTCATAATTCAAAAGAATATCGCGGAGTTTTTCTCCGAGTCCTTTTGCGCCCGGCTCACGTGTTACAATAACTTCGTAATTATGCTGCTTTAAATATTTGGCAAGAAGCATAAGCTGCGTAGTTTTTCCGCAGCCATCAGCGCCCTCAAATGTAATAAATAAACCGTTATTCATAAATCTACCTTTAAAAAAAGTATAAAATATCAAAAAATATTTTCAATATAAATATGTTATCGGAAGAAGAAAGTTTAATTGTTCCAGCAGGAGTAAATGTGGAAAACGAATTTAACCTATTTCCCCCTCTCTCTTTGTGAGAGGGTAGAATTTGTTAATGAGCGTAAGCGAATTTACAAATTCGGGAGAGGGTTTTATATTGGGGCTTGTGCAGCCCCATACCCTGCACTGACATTCTTTTTCTTTTTTGCGACGAAAAGCGCATTGCCGCCAGAGGGCAGGAGCATACGCTATGCGTATGCGTGCCCGTTTAACGGCGGCAAGCAAGCTTAAAAAGAATGTCAGCCAAGAAAAAGAAACACGCTATATAATAGCGCTGCTTCGCAGCGCAAGACCGAAT
>CALUTK010000032.1 GCA_944323675.1 Candidatus Gastranaerophilales bacterium
GCCCGCGATAAAATTCATAAAATGGGATTTCTTCCGACAAATATTTATGAAGAATCTTTTGAAAAAAAAGCCACCGTCGCAAACAAATCAACCAAAATTGGCTATCTGAGCCTTTCAGATAAAATTCTTTTCACATCAGAACTTCAGGTGATGATATCGTCGGAAATTTCGATTGCAGAAGCCTTAGAAACGCTGGAAAATCATGCACATAAACCTAAACTCATAATGCTTGCCCGGAATTTAAAAGAGAAAATCTTAAGCGGGTCAACGTTCTCTGAGGCTTTGAAAGATTACGAAAAAGTCTTTGGCGGAATTTATTTAGGGCTTTGCGCAGCAGGTGAACAGTCCGGGCAGCTTGACAAAACTTTTGAATACCTTTTAACAATTTTAAGAAAACAGGAGGATTTAAAATCGCGGGTTATAAGCATGTCAATTTATCCTGCAATCACTGTTATAATTCTGATTGCGGTCTTTATTCTGTGCGGGAAATTTATTTTCCCGGCGTTTACAAACAGTATCTATCTTACCCCTGAGGATATTCCGTTTACAGTAGGTATTGTCACAGGAACCTGCGATATTATATTTAAATATTGGATGATTATAATTTTATTAATTGCGGCAGGCGGGTTTTCGGTTGCGAAAATTTGGGAACAGAGCAGTATAAAAAAATGTTTTGATAGGCAAATTTTATCAGTTCCGCTGGTTAAAGATTTTGTTCGTTACGTCAATCTTTCGGCTTTTTTCACTGTGCTGAATGTTGCATATGAATCCGGATTAACAATTGTATCTTCAATTGAATTATCAGAAGAAACAATAAATAATACAAAGATTAAATCGGAAGCCGAACAATCCAAAAAGCTTGTGACAGGCGGAGAATTGCTTTCTCAAGCGTTTGTAAAGACAGAATTTCTGCCGCCGGTATTTAATACGCTTATTTTAACGGGTGAAAAAAGCGGGAAATTAGGCCAGATGTTCAGGGACATTGCACTTGCCATAGATAAAAAGCTTGATATGATTACAGATGCCCTTGCAAAAGCTTTCCAGCCTACGCTTACAGTTATAATCGGGCTGGTTGTCGGATATATAGTGATTGCGTTTTTCCAGCTATATACAACGGCAGTCGGGTCAATGTTTTAGGCTATTTGGAAATTGAAAAATTGAGACCGCTGGAGCTATTATTCTTGCGGAGGAAGTACAATAACAAAAAACTTAACCTCGTCATTTTGGAAGTTTAGAAAAACAGATTGAGCCGGAAGGTGAAATCAAGTTTTTCAAGCTATGCAGAATTGCAGTATGGACAAGCGCAGCGGTTATGCGATTGCGGGTCGTAGCCCGCAATGACGCTAACTATAAGTTTCGTATACTCGCTGTGGATTTTTACCCCTTATTAAAAAATCTCATTATCTTATCAATCAAACCTTCCTCCTGCTCCATTTGAATATTTTCAAGTTTCGCAAGCTTTTGTCTGACTTTTTCTGTCTCAGGTGATTCTCCTGCAACTGATAAGTATTTCTGGTAATATTTGACTGCTTCAGGTTTGCTTTTTAAGCGTTCGTAAATCTCTGCAATTTGTTTTATTAGCGCGGCATTACGTTTATCTGTTTCCAGCAGTTTTTCTAAATATTCCGCCTGCATTGCATAGTCTCCGATACTTTCTCTGAATGCTGCAAGTTTTTGAAGCGCTGTTCTGTTTGTAGGTTCAAGTTTATATAATTTTTCGTAGAATTCAACGGCATGATTTTTTTCGCCGGTGCTTTCCAGCAAAACCGCAAGATTATTGACAAGGCTTGCATCATCATCTTTAATCTGGTATGCGTTTAGAAAATCATTAACCGCTATATCTTTATTGCCGCGCACAAGATTGTATTTTCCCCAGTTTACGTATGAATTAAAATCATCCTTTTTGCCTTCATATATTAAAGCTTTCATCTGGAACCCGAGTGCCGTATTAGGCTGGAATTTGTCATATTCAAGAACATTTTGAAGCGCTTTATCGTACTCTTTTTCTTCAAAATAGTATTGTGCTTTAATTACATAAAAATCAGGTTTGCCTTTATATTCAGCCTCTGCTTTTTGAATTTCTTTTAAGGCTTCATCCTTATCGCCTTCTGCCAGAAGGCATTTTATTTTCATTAAGGTGTCGCCTGTGATTTCTCTTGCTTTTTGCGGCTGATTATTTTTCAGATATAATTTTGCAAGGCTTTCTTTTATATTATTACTGTTAAAACCGTTTTTAACGGCACGTTCAAGTGTTTCGATGGCACTAGGGGTCGCATCTTCTGCTATATAAAGGTTTGCGAGCCTTAAATAGATATCTTCGTTATTATGTTCAAAATCAAGAATTTTTAAATATTCGTCAATTGCTTTTGTATTATTGCCGAGTTGTTCATAGAGCGTACCGAGGACAAAACGTGTCGCAGTTTGTGCTTCATGGTTATCAGCTACGAGGTTTAGCGCTTTTTTAAAGTCATTTACGGCGTGTTCATACTGGTGGCTGATATTGTGCATATTGCCGCGGTAAACGTAGTATTTATATTTGTCTGTTGTGACATAAATATCCATTAGCTGCTCATAAGCCATAATATTTGTGGCGTCCATCTCAAGTATTGTGTTATAGTAATCCGCTGCTTCATCTTTTTTATCAAGCATCATTGCAATGTGTCCGAGACGTTCAAGCAGACCTAAATCTTTCGGATTTGACTGATATGATTTTTTATATTCCTCGTACGCTTTTTCGTATTCTTCGTTTTCTTCGTATTGTTCTGCGAGTGCTATGCTCATTTAATTCTTTACTCCTTTTTATTTAATTATATCTTAAAATTTTTTTCTGTCTTGTCCGGCAGGCTTAGTTATATTTGTTTTGAGTTTTTTCAATCCCGTTATCAAGGTAGAATTTAACGGATTCAATTGCTCTATCCAGAACTTCTTTTAATTCATCCAATTGTTCTTTTGGAAAATTTTGCAGCACGTAGTTTTCCGACGGAATATTCGGCTGCGGTCCTATTCCTATTTTTAATCTTGCAAAATCTTTGGAACCTGTATGTTTTATTATGGATTTAATCCCGTTATGTCCGCCGTCAGAACCGTTAGCGCGGTACCTTATACGCCCTAAATCAAGAGAAATGTCGTCATAAATTATCAAAATATCTTTTAAATTAATTTTGTAATAATCCATTATTGCTCGTACTGCTTCGCCTGAAAGATTCATAAAAGTTGTTGGTTTTGCAAATAAAATATCTTCTCCGTTGTATCTTATTTTAGATAAATAAGCTTTCAATTTACCTTCATTTTTAAACGAAAAGCCTTCAGTGAGCGTCCATCTATCAAGCACCATAAAACCTGCGTTGTGGCGCGTCATACAGTATTTATCCCCGATATTTCCTAATCCGACTATTAATTTCATATTTGTACCTTTTATATTTATTATTTTAACCTAAATAAAGATTACCGCCTTTGTTTACCATGTTTTCGCTTAACAAAATGATAAGAAAGTCGTAATTTGATAATGAATTTGATTTGAACTGTGAAAAATCTGTCTTATAAAGGCTGATGCAGTGATAATAGATTGTGAGGATAATAAAATGAAATCAAAAGACAAACCCATAATACAGGAAAAAAGTTCTGAAAAGGTCGCAAAATTTTTAGAGAAAAACGGACTTCACAAAAAAGATTTTGCAGAAATGATAGGGGTAACGCTTTCGTATGTTTATAACCTTATAGATAATACAATCCCGTTTTCTACAAGAGGAACTACCTTAGAGCGGATTGCGACGGTTATGGAGATAGAACCCGAAGAATTTGAAGAATATAAAATTCCGCAGGAGCCGCGGGTTATTGATGATTTTGTAGAGTATTTGCATTCAGAAATGAAGCATAAAAAAATGTCTGTTGTGAATTTTTTAAAAACATTTCCGCGAAAGAAAAGACTTGAAATCGTAGATATCTTGCGAGGGAATCTGCCACTGCCAATTGACTATAAAGAATTAACAATGATTGCGCAGGTTCTGGAACTCAATAAAGATGAGGTATATAACATGTGGGAGCGCCGCATGAAAAATGTTCTTGAAACAAACGGCATGAATATTTACGCAAACGCAGCATTAGTAAATGCTATGTTTGACTGTGCTAAAAAATATATTAGCTTAAAGTAGTCACCGAGTTAAAGTCCTCTCCATACGCCGTTTTGGTAGATTTTATCCATCTAAATCATTGAGAATTCCGGTATTTTGTCCGGATTCGCCTCCGTATTATTTATCTTTTACGGAGGTTTTGATTGCTGTGGTATTTATAAATGATGAAGCTGTCGCTTTTAATTTTTCTGCATATTTTAAGTATTTTTTACTGTTGATAACAAGTCCGTTTTTATCTTTTGTTATCTTGCTTATTAAAAGTTTGTGTCTGTCATATCCTATAATATTTAAAAACTGTGAAATTCCGGCATAGCGCATTTTGTCATATTTACCCGGAATAACTAAAATCACAGGAGTTCCGAGAGCAAGGCACGGAAGCGCACAGTGTATTCTTGTTGTTATTACAAGCTTTGCCCTAGCGTATTTTTTCAGAAGTGTTTCTGCGGTTTTGAAACATGCTTCTTCGCTTAATCCGAAATCATAAGAGTGGTGAGTATATTCAATATCTTCCGTATTATATTTGTTTAAAATTTTTAGTAATTTTTTATCAATTTGTGTCGGATTTTCTTTATTAATTTCATAATCACAAAAGATTATTTTATCAGTTCTTTCAGCTTCCGGAGCTTTGTATTTTATATCAAGAGTTGTCGTGAGGCAGCCTGAAAAATAAGCTTTTATTCCTTTTAGCATCAAAAAGTTTCTAGTTGTGTAATCCCGGCAGCCGATAGGTTCATATTTTTTCAGATAATCAAGTGTTTCTTTTGTGAGATTTTCCGGATTATTTATGTGTACTGCAATAAATAACGGATTAATTTTATCAGAAAAACTTTCATTTCCTTTGCATATAGCGTACCAGCCGTTTGCAATCAAATTAACAGGTTCGCCGTCATAGTATTTTGTACTGTCTCTATCTATAAGTACAGAGTTATCAGATTGCAGATATTGTTTGGCGGCGAGACTCTGGATATAATCTCCGATATTTATATCATTTGGATTGTACGCTTCATTAGTTTTGTAATCATATTTATAAACGGCACACTCGGCACACTTGTCGGTATTTTTTGTAAAATTTTTTACCTCTGTTGTCTCAAGCAAATTAAATATTTTTGTAAAAAGTTGTGTTTTAGCAAGCCTTTTGCATATTTTATTATTCATTTTAATTTCCTATTCTTAATTCTAAGCAAAAATCTGCAGCAAGATACCGGCAATTATGCTGACAGTCAATAGTATTCCGATAATAGATAAGGTGTCTTTTGCGTTATCGTTTTTCTTAAGAAGAATTATTAACCCTAGTCCGGCGCTGGAAGAGAGTCCTGCAATTACTGACCCGAAACTTATAGCATGCTGAATATAGAGCATTGTGATAAGAACTGATATTGCACAATTCGGGATTAAACCGATTATTGCAGCAAGTGCCGGCTGTAGCGGGGATTGATTTAAAAATACCTGTTCAAGGTGTCCTTCTGTTTTTAATAGAATGAAGTTTAATATCAACGTGACAATTAGTATAAAGAAAAAGATATTGATTGTATGTTTCAGCGGATGAAGTATAAGAACTCTTTTTTTGAATCTGTCGTTAGATATTTCGTGTTTGCAGCAGCCGTGTTCTTCAATTTCTATATCTTCAACATTTGTTTCCGTGACAGGCTTAAATATAGCATCCACCGCGTAACCAGCAGCAACTGCCATTAAAAATTTCACAGCGAGTATCGGAATAATTGTTTTTATCATCTCAGGATGCGCAAGCAGCACCGGAATTGCTTCATCAGAGGTCGATATGTAAACGGCAATAAGAGTTCCTCTTGTAATTAATCTTCTTACATAAAGTGTGCTTGCAATTACTGAAAATCCGCACTGCGGAACAATTGCCGTGAGTGCTCCCAGAATGGGGCCGCTGACTTTTGTATGGTTTGATAGATTCTTTATCTTTTTAGAAAAATAAATTTCAAAAAGTTCTATAAAGAAAAAGATTATAAATAGAAAAGGCACAAGATTAATGCTGTCAATCAGCGCATCTTTTATAAAATCTGCAACCGGAAGTTTTTCTATAAGCGGGTTTGACCAGCCTAGAATAAGTGAATTAAAATTATTTATGCCTTTTACAAATTCAATAAACATCAAAACCTCTTGAATTAATTATAGCATGAATTTTAAATATAGAAGATATATAAGTCCTTTAAAAAAACAGTTGACAAAAAATTTTGTTTTGATACTATAGAAAACGTGGGAAGGGGGCGCACCTCAGCAGACCACCCCGGCAGTTAATTTGAACAGTATGTTTATAGGCTGTTTGAGTAATATAGAGAAACAAGCCGGCTGAATCCATCAGGTAAAGCTTCAAAATCCCGCAAAAGTTACCCTATACAGGCTCCCATCGTCTAGAGGCCTAGGACAACACCCTTTCACGGTGTAGACGGGGATTCGAATTCCCCTGGGAGTACCATTTTTAAAGCGGCGTCTAAGCCGCTTTTTTAGTGCTGTGCAAGCTAAATCTTTTATATTTTGTAACATAGACTTGATAAAATATTACAAAAGTAGTATAATAATATAGGATGTGTAGTGAGGTCTGTTATGATTAGAAATTTTAGATTTGGCAACTTATATGCGGATTTTGCGGGGCAGCAGGCTAAGCAATATAATCAGCAAAAGCAGGATTTAATTAACAGAAATTATAATGAAATTTATTCCCACGAACAGGCTCACAAATCTGCAGGCGGTGCGTTAGCCGGCAATATAGTCATTGAAAAGAATGCTGATGGCATTCCTGTGGGCGGGCATGTTCCGATAAAAATGCCGGCACTCGATCCGAATAATCCTCAAAAAACTATTGATGAAGCAAACATCGTAATCAACTCTGCTATGGCTCCCGGAGATCCTTCGCCGCAGGATTACAAAGTGGCAGCGCAGGCTCGTGCCATAAAAGCTCAGGCTCAAAGCATGCTCACAACTGCAGGCCGCAGACTCAACGTAATGGGTTAATTACGGGTTTCTTTGTGTTTTCGTAAAATTTATGCATTAATACAACGGTTTCTCCGTTTTCAGTGTAATCTACCGGAAATTCATTATAAAACTTATATCCGTACCTTTTGTAAAAATAATCGGTAAACCTGCATACTGATTTAAACGGATATAGTGATGAATCTCTTGTTACAGGATTATCCGTTACGTCCACATATGAACAAACTATACCGTTTGCTATATATTCGTTATTCCGGTTTATATTCTCATATTGCTGAACTTTTGTTGATATCTGCATGTCATTAACCGTCATTATTAAATTGTACCGGCTTAAATCCACATTTTCTATATTCTCTGCCGTCGCAAAATCAATATCATACCCTTTATATTCAAGCATTTTTATTATCAAAAGAGTATCCGATGAATTGGAAAAATATAATATTTTGTTGCGGTTATCTATCATGCGTATTTTATCCCTAATCGCACATGATATATTGAATATCGGATATTTTGTAATTAATTCCGGTTTATCTTTTATGTTTTTAAAGAAACCCGAACACGCTGCAATTTCTCTGACCTGAGAAACTGTCGCACCCTCTTTAAAATACGCAAAAATCCTTGTTGCAGACCGTGCCCAGAGATTTGATGAGACAAAAATCAGGTAAAATACTGCAAAAAATACGATGATAAATTTTATAGGATTATTTTTTCTGCAATATGAATACGCGAGAACCGGCGCCGAAATTACGCAAAATGAGGTTAAAAATCTTATGCTGAAGGTCATATATTGGATTGAATAAGCCATGACAAAAATTGTAAAAAGAAGGATAACTGCAAACGAAAATATCAGCCAATCTTTTCTGCGTCTTGTAAAAACAGGGCGAATAAGCGAAACCAAAAAGCTCGGAAGATAAACTAAAAATCCAAGAATCCCAAGGCCCATAAGCGGTTCTAAAAGCTTGTTGTTTGATATTGAAGAATCCGTTGAATTAACACCGTCCGTGGATACAAACAATCCGAGACTTGAAATTAGCGTATCTCTTAAGTGAATAATTTTGACACCCAAAGTCTGGTTCCAGGTAAATCCTGTGAAATCAAAAAACATGAATATATATTTTATGAAATCCGCAGCTACTGATTTTATCCCGTTGTGGTTTCTGTGTGCGGCTAAAAAAGACGCAGAACCTGCAATATTTCCGTAATCTATAAAATTCAAAACATAATTATACGCCGCAAACAAGATGAAATTTATAACCCCGAAGCTGATAAAGAGAAGAAACGGTTTATAAAATTTCTTTTTCCTGTAAAAAATACTAATAGCAATCATCCAAATGCCGACACCCGGAATAAGCATAATGGACGGAGTTTTTGTGCCGACAGCCAGCGCATACGCCATTGAGGACATAAAAAGCGGGAGTTTTTTATTGTCTTTCAGAGAATTCCAATACAATAAGATACTTGCAAGTATGAGGCCTGATATAATTATATCGGTTTCGGTTCCTGATATCTGAACGATTACAGAGGCAAAAGATGATGTAATAAAAATTACCCATAAAGTTCTTCTTAAAGAAAATCCTGTGTTCTGTAGAATTCCCCAGAGTGATGCTACTGCCATTATAAAGCCGCAGAACGAAAACATTCCGAACCAGACGCACTTTTGTATAAATAATACAACCCATGCGTAAAGAATTTCAGAATTAACCGGCATATCGAGACATCTTACCTCTGCAATATCAAAATGATTTAAATTATGGTTAGAAATCCAGAAAAGACTTCTTAATACATGGTACCCTTCCGCATCGGGGTTAACAACCGGCATAAAGCTTATGAGCCATAATGAAACTCCGCACATAAAAATCGTGCATAGCGTTAAGACAAAAAGATACTTATCTTTCAAGATTACATTCAAAAAAGTTTTAACAGGAACTCTAATCGCGAACTCCAACCGCGGGCACCCTGCTTTTTTCCATAGGAATAGAGATATAATGAAAAAAACAGTATTTAAAAAGAGGACTCCTGCTTTTGATATAGCCGAAAAAATCGAAAGAACCTCAAATGTCAAGACAATATTTCCGAAAGACAGCAGTAAAAAATATATTAATGCAAGATAAAATTTTCTGCAATTCAGCCTTGACGTAATAAAAAATGAAGTTAAACAAACTAAAAGCAATGATACAAAAAATAACAGCATATCCTCTCCTCAACAGCAAAATGTTAACAAAATAACATCCCTAATGCAAGCGCATTTTTAAAGGTTTTGCGGAATTTTCATAAATATAATATTTAAATGCTCTTTCTATATTATCAAAATTCTCGGAAAAAGTCAGAATCTCTTTGAGTTTGAAATTTTTTCTCCGCCAAAAGTCTTCGGATACACTGCAATTTGAAATATAAGGGACTTCGTTTCGCGGATTAAAAACCATACTCCCGTCCGGTTTGTTATACACGCAGGTTACGCCGGACCCTCTGTAGACACCTTTATAGATTTTATTCAAGTTGCGGAAAAGCTGCGAATATTGATTATTATTCAGGGTGATTATCATATTATATTTATTTAAATTAATATTTTCGAGATTTTCTATCAAATCAACGTCAATTTTATATCCCTCAAACTGCAGTTTTTTTATAATCAAAAGTCCGTCGCTTTCCTGTGATAGATATAAAACCCGGTTTTGCTTACCAAAACTTTTTATGTAATCTCTCAAGGAACAATAAACGCTTTTATAGGTATCTTCAATGTAATTTGAAATACTTGAACAAACTGCAGTTTCTCTGATTTTTTCAATTGAATATCCGTGTCTGAAATAGTTAATTATTGAAAAAACATTTTGATTTGTAATGTTCAAAGGAACATATAAAAAAGCGCCGAATGCAATAATTGTCACAATACATTTATAAAAAGTCAGTTTCTTTTTATAAGAATAACAAATAACCGGAGCACAAATAAGTGCAAATGTCACAATGAATCGGATATTAAATGACATATAAACAACAGAATATGCCATTATTATAAAAGAGATTATAAAGATAAGAGAAAAAGAATTTATTAAAAATTTTTTGTTACCTTGCCTTGAAAACAACCCCGCAAATGAAATAATAAGACACGGAAGAAAGACAAAAATCCCGTTAAGCCCTAACCCGCTTCTGTCAGCACTTATCATGGAAAATGTATTATCATTTGTGTAATGCCCTATCAAAAACGGTTCATTAAAAATTTTGACAAGCGACTTTAAACCCGAAAAAATCGCGTCAGAAAAATTATACAGCCTGTCTAACCCGGAAAATTTAAACATCATAAGAAAATAATTCACGGAATTAAAAAGAAAACCCTTTAATCCGAAAAGATTTTTATGCGACTGCATAAGAGATGGGATAGAAATAAAATCTCCGTAATTTATGAAATTCAAAATAAAATTGTAAGAAGAGAAAATCAAAAAATTTAAAAATAATAAAAATATCCAGATTCCGAACGTTTTAAACAAATCAGAAATTTTAAACTTTAAACCTATTGCAATAAACCATAAAATTATAGCAGGCAGAACAAAAAATGCAGATGTTTTAACTCCGATTGAAAGCGCAAAAGCTAAAGCTGACATAAAAAGAGTTGGAAATTCATTCTTTTTAAAATATTCAATCACCAGATATAATCCTGACGTGCAAAGCGCCGCAACCATTATGTTTGTTTCAGTGGAGGAAAGATATGCAATAACAGCAGTAAAAGATGATATTATAAGGACAACCCACAATCTCTGCCTCAAAGATGAAACACATTTCCCCGTAATCCCGTAAAGAGAAACTATATATAAAACAAATGATAAAAGTGAAAAGCTGCTCAGGAAAACATCATTTTTCAAAAACAGCATAACCCAGGTGTATAAAAGTTCAGAATTAATCGGGAATGCCAGAGCTCTTGCATCAGCAATATTAAAATGGTTAAGGTTTCCCTGCTCTATCCAGAATAAACTTCTCACAACGTGATAACCTATTGCGGAAGCTTCATTAGAAGGAACTATCGCAACTAGAAAAATTGAAATCAGAATCATAAAAAGAAAACCTGCAGATAAAACTGCAAGCGTCTTATCAAGTTTAATTACTCTTAAAAATTTCTCCAGACACAATGAATAGTCTGCTTTTATCAACGGTCTGCCCCTCAAAAGCCAGATACAGAAGGTAATTAAAAATAATATTGAGTTTCCAAAAAGTACACCTGAAACTGAAATTTTAGAAAACAGAGATAAAATTTCAAACGTCAAAATAATTTCTGAAAACGCAGAAAGGAAAAAATATATCGTATTATTAACAGAATTTTTTGACTCAAGCAGATTCGCAATAAAAAAAGCACTGCCCGAAATTAATACTACTGAAATTAAAAATAGCAGCATATCCCCTCCGCTCATAACAAATTTAGCAAAATAAACACAAAAAAGCAACAAAGGGACTTTACAAGAAAAATATTTAAGATTATAATAGATGAGCAATGACAAAAAATTTCCAATACCGACGTATAGTAAGTAACATAAAAGGGCTTGTTTAACAGAATAAGACACTTACTTTTTGTCGGAAACAATACAAATCATAAACAAGGCCTTTTGAAAAAAAGGTCTTCTTTTTTGTTAAAAAAGGTAAAAAAAGTTGCCGGAAAACGCAATTAAAAATTTCAGGAACGTTAGAAAATAAGTGAAGGGTTAGTAAAATGTCAAAAGAACTTCGACGAAACTCAATCATAAAGGCGAATGCCCCGCTCGTCAGACTTATGAATTTAATCTGGGGCTTATAGTACACAGATTGAGTGAACGGCAGATAAGCTGCTGTTCAATGGAGAAAATAAGAAAATGATATCAGGATTAACTAGTTATATATATTCAAACCTCGGGAGCAGTTCATCCCTTTTACCCCTTGCAATAAAAGATGTTGCAAACAGTACGGGATTAACCGCAGGTTCTTATATCACAGGAAAAAATGTAGAGAGTCAGGATAGATTTATTGACGAATTCGGAACGGAAGCCATCTGGATTGGCGGAATCCCGTTTTTAAAAGGACTAACCAACTTCACTTTATATAAAGCATTAGGTATTGACCCTAAATTTGACGTAAGAAACTTTAAAAATAAAGAAATTCTTGCGCTTGCAATAGAGAAAGCTCCGACAAAAGAGATAGCAGAGAGCATTAAAAAAGCCGCCGATAAAGAAAAACTCGTTAAAAACCTTGCAATGGGCAAGTTTATCTTTGCTACCGCCGGCGCAATAGCCTTATATACAGGGCTTACAAAATACAGACAAAATTACAGACTTAAAAAAGCAAAAGAAGAACTTGCGGAAAAGAATAAAAACACCAAACATGTAAATAAAGCGTCCTTGCAGGTGAAACATGATGTTCCGCAGGCGTTTAAAGGTGTTGCTCAGCAGAAGGGCAAGGATATCTCATTCAGCGGCGGACTGCAGGAATTCATGTTCAACCCTGCAAAAAATATGATGCTCTTAGATGGCGCCATTACAGAAGAAAGGCTCAGAAATTCCCAGAGCAAACAGGAATTTATAAATTACTCCATAAAAGAAGCCGGAACGTGGCTATTTATGTACTTTGCAGGGGATATGATAAAAAATCACCTTGAGAAAAAATCACTTGCGAAAAAACAGCCGCTCCCGATTTCCCTTGATTCAAGAATAATTGAATGTAAAGAATTGAGAGAAGCGTTCAGACTCGGCACAATCAAGCAGAGTATTAGCGATTTTGAGAAAAAATGTCCGAAAAACGCCTCTGATGTGGATATTTATAAATTTATTCATGAAAATCAAGACAATTTTATTGTAAAAATGGGTAAAAAATCTAAACTCATTGCAACAATAAAGGGTGCACACGATGAGACTGCAGCAAAAATAGACACCAGAGCATATCTTGATATAAATGAATTTAAACATCTGAAAGATGAACTTAATCTTTTATACGAAAAAGCACCGAAAGATGACTTAGACGGCTACTTGAAAAAAGTAATCACAGCAAAAAGAATTTCCGTCATCAAAAATATCGGAACATGTGTCGCCGCCTTAGGGGTTGCGGTGCCTTTGTTAATGATAGCAATGAGATATATTCTCCCGAACAACAAAGAATATAAAGTAATGGAACAGGCAAGAAAAGAAAACACTATTGCCGCTGCATAATTCCCTCTGCTGCAACGAATGCCGTTGACCAGCAGTTCTGGAGGTTAAAGCCGCCGCAAAAGCCGTCAATATCGAGAACTTCTCCGCAGAAATACAACCCTGATATAAGATTGGATTCCATAGTTTTAGGGTTAATCTCTTTTAAATCAACCCCGCCTGAAGTTACGACTTCTCCGTCAGGGCGTGTTCCGACAGCTTCTATTTCAAATTTTCTGAGTTTTTGCAAGATCTTATCGCGCATGGCACCATTAATCCTGTGGCATTTCTCATCAATATCAATACCGGAGCGGGTCAGGATAAATTCCGCAAACGATTTCGGAACATAATCAGATAGAAGATTTTTAATGCTTTTGTGCGGATTTTCGTTTAATACACTTTGAAAATCAAAATCTCCAGTAAAATCAATATAAATATAATAAGGGAATTTTTCACGCGCCATAATTGAAGAAATATAATAAATCACAGGCCCTGTAACACCGGTATGGGTAAACATAAAATCTCCGGAATATATTTTCCCGTTAACCTCTGCCGTAATATTTTTAAAGCTTACGCCGCTTAAATCAACAAAGTTTTCTTTAGTTTTAAGTCCGCAAAGTGAAGGTCGAGGGGGGATTATCTTATGTCCCAGATTTTTGGCAAGAGAAAACCCTGAATGACCGCCTGTTGCAATAACAACTTTATTGAATTTATGAATGGATTTTCCGCACACAAGAGAAAAACCGCTTCCCTCTTCAATAATATTATCAACACGCTCTTCTATAATTTTTACGTGATTTAAACTGTTTAATAATTTTTCTCTTACGTCAACGGAACTGTTTGAAAGCGGAAAAATCCTCAAATCGTCCTGAACGTATGTGTCGACGCCGATACTTCTAAAAAAATCCACGGTTTCAGATGTGCCGAACTTAGAAAAAACAGAAAATAAAAATTTTTCACCGCGCGGATAGTTTGCAGCGAGCTCTCGAAAATCATACTCCGCATGGGTAAGATTACACCGTCCTCCGCCTGTCGGTAAAAGAGTTGCGAGCGGAGATTTTGCCTCAAATATTGTTACGTTAAAATCTTTCTGTAAAAAATATGCGCAAAAACATCCTGCAGGCCCGCCTCCTACAATTGCGACTTTAGATTTCGACTCTTGTGCCATACAAAAACACCATTTCCGGATTTTCCAAATCACTATGCAAATCCGAAATTGTCTTATGCAATACCGGATGTTCAAAATCAGGATTCAATTCCAGCATAGGAACAAGAATAAATGCTCTTAAGTGCAAATATTTGTGCGGAATTGTAAGATTTTCGTCATTAACAATCTCTTTGTTATAAAAGAGAATATCAATATCAATGGTTCTGTCCTCGTAATTTTTATCCTCATGAGGTTTGCGTCCTAATTGCACTTCAATTCTTTTACATTCTGCGAGGAGTTCCTGAGGGGTAAGTGCTGTTTTAATTTCGACAACAGCATTAACAAACCAGTTTTCAGAATTCATATTCCATGGTTCTGTTTCATAAAAGGCTGACGTCCTGATTACGCTGGTCTTTTCGCACGCATTAAGGAGATGGGTTGCCTGCTGGATATACCCGATTCTGTCGCCTTTATTTGACCCTAAACTTAAATATACTATTGCCATACACTTCATTTTATAAATTTTTTCAAATAAAGTCAACAGTCATAGTAGAAGTATATAGTCTCAGGAGGGTGTGAACAACTATGAAACGCTCAAGAGAGTAATTAAGATTGAATCTCTGAGGAAGTATGGTGTGTTTTTCATTCACTCTCTTGACTGATAGCTGCTATCAGCTTGTAATATAATATTGTTAGGATAAATTTTGGAGAGTTAACAATGAAACGACGTGAGTTTATTATAAATTCAGCGCTTGCAATCGGCGGAACAGCATTGCTTTCTGCATGCGGTGAGAAAAAACTTATTAAATCAGAAAATCAGGTTGCTAAAAGAAGATACAGAGACATAGAAGTCCCGCTTTTAGCCCTTGGGTGTATGAGGCTGCCGATGAGAAACGATGAGATTGACCAGCAGGAACTCGACAGAATGGTCGATTACTGTATGGTACACGGCGCGAATTATTTTGATACTGCTTATATGTATGTTGATTCAAAGTCAGAATTTGCTATCGGTAAATCTTTAAAAAGATATAAAAGAGAAGATTTTATTCTAGCTGATAAAAGTCCTATTTACAAGATGAAAACCCGCGAAGATGTAAGAAAAATCTTTGAGGAACAGCTTAAAAAATGTCAGGTCGAATATTTTGATTTTTATATGTGCCACAATATTAATAAAAATTCGGTTGATACATATAGAAACGTTGCCATGTATGACGAACTTGTAAAATTGAAAAAAGAGGGCAGGATAAAATACCTCGGATTTTCTTTCCACGGAACCCCTGATATTCTGCGTGAAGTTGTAAAAGAACATAAGTGGGATTTTGCGCAGTTACAGATAAATTATCTTGACTGGGATGTTGTGAAAGCAAAAGAACAGTACGATATAGTTCAGGCGGAAGGAATTCCTGTGACCGTAATGGAACCTTTGAGAGGCGGCGGGCTTGTTAATTTAAGCGATAAGGCTCTTGCTAAACTCAAAGAACATTATCCAGATACAACACCTGCGTCATTCGGGCTCAGGTGGGCGGCGAGCAGAAAAAATGTTGTAACTGTATTGAGCGGTATGAGTAATTTACAGCAGGTTAAGGAAAATATTCAGACCTTTATTGATTATAAAGAAATGACGGAAGATGAAATAAAGGTTGCTGATGAGATTTCAAAAATTATACAATCTCAGGGAGAAATCAATTGTACTGCCTGCAAATACTGTATGGAGGTTTGCCCGCGCGGGATAAATATTCCTGCTGCTTTTGCGCTTTATAATCAGTATAAAGTTTCGAAAAGCAAAATGTCTTTTACAATGTACTATGATACCCTTTCTGAGGCGGAACAGCCTGATGCCTGCATAAAATGCGGTTTGTGCAGTAAAAATTGCCCTCAGAATCTGGATATACCTGCGCTGCTTACAAAAATCGCAGATGAATATAAGAAAATTAAGGCAAGTTAAAAATGAAAAAACATTCTTACACTATAAGGCTAGTAATTGCAGGGATTGTCGGCGTGCTGGCAATTCTTGCTATTAGCGGCATATTTTATCCCGTAAAATTTTTAGATTTGCAATTCACGGCATTGCTGCAGAGGGTAATTTTTAATTACTCTTTGATTGCGCTCGGGCTTTTGCTTGCCGTTTTACTCGGGCCTTATGCGGGATTTCTTGCAATGTGTTCAATTATTTTTGTTCAGGCTTTATTTTTTGCAGACGGCGGCTTAACGGCACTCGGATGTAATATTTTTAATATGGGTTTTCTGGCATGTTTTGCCGCTTATCCGCTTGTATATAAACCGCTTGAGAAAAATAAATTCGCTGCCGCTGTATTAGCTTCAATCGTTGCGCTGCAGCTTGGTTCAATCGCGGTTGTTGCAGAATCTTTTGTATCAGGTTCAATCACAACTAATGTCGGATTTTTTGCAGGCTTAATGCAGAGTATCCACTTTCCTATAGGTTTGGTTGAAGGGGTTGTTTCTGCTGCTATTATTTTTGCGGCTCAAAAAACCGATTTCTCAAAATCGTTTTCTTACACAACCGGCGGAATTGCCCTTATTCTGGCAGGTGTAATTTCAAATTACGCATCATCAAAACCCGACGGGCTTCAATGGTCGCTTTTGAATATATCAAATTCATTTGTTGCGCAGACTCAGGGACAGATTTATTCTCTGGCAGAAGCTTTACAGGCAAAAACGGCTGTTCTTACAGCGCTTCCTTCCGTTGCCGCAAATATTATAGGGCTTCTTGCAATTGTTATTTTGATGAGTGTTGTTACAAAATTGTTGACCGTTAAAAAAGCGGAAGTGTATGAAAAATAAATTCGAAAATTTAAAAAAGTATCTATCCGAATTGGGAAAGCAGGGCATTTGTCTTGCTTTCTCAGGCGGAATAGACAGCACGCTTCTTTTATATCTCTGCAAAGATTTTAATCCCGCTGCCGTGACATTCAGTTCTGTTTTTCAAACAGAGGAGGAACTGGAACTTTCGGAAAATTTATGCAAAAAGTACAGTGTAAGGTATAACGTAATAAACTTTTTCCCGCTGGAAGATAAAATTCTCGTGAATAACCCGAAAGATAGATGTTACCATTGTAAAAAACTATTTTTCGGTAATCTGAAAGATTTTGCAAAAGAAAATAATCTTAAATTTGTAATGGACGGGACAAACGCCGATGATATGAATACTTTGCGCCCCGGTTTGAGGGCGCTTGAAGAGATGGAAATTATCTCTCCGTTTGTAAAATTTCAAATTACAAAGCAGGAAATAAGAGATTATGCAAAAGAATTCGGTATAGAAATTTTTAATAAACCATCGACCCCGTGCCTTGCAACACGGTTTCCTTACGGGACAGAATTAAACGAGAGAAGTTTAAATATAGTCAGGTGCGGCGAAAGATTTTTAAAAGAAATTGGTTTTGAAAATAACAGATTCCGTCTGCATAATGATATTGCGCGGATTGAAATTCCAAAAGAACAGTTTGAAGATTTTCTTGCAAAGAAGGAAGAAATAACAAAATACATAAAACATTTCGGAGTAAAATATGTTACTCTTGATATGGAAGGAATAAGAAGGGGCAGTATGGATTTATAAACAGAAGCCGCAAATAAGAAAAGGAGGATAGATGAAGAAATTACTGACAACAATGTTTTTAAGTACGGTATTAGTTACAGGAGGTATGATAGCTATGGCAGAAAACCAAAATAATGTTGATAATACGGCAGAGCCAGCCGTTGAACTCCAAAACGCTGATGTTGACGCATCCCAGTCAACAAATGATGCGGAAGATGTTTCTCAAAATAAAGAATTGGAGCAGCCATTTAAAAAAGGCGAGATTAACCCGTACGGCAACTTCTTTACAGGTACGACTTATCTTGAACGTCTTGTCGCAAATGATAATGTCTGGAATTCTTCAATTGCAAACGTAACTTTTGAACCAAAAGCAAGAACAAACTGGCACAGACATTCAGGCGGGCAAATTCTCCTTGTAACAGCCGGCGAAGGAAGATATCAGGAACGCGGTAAAGAAATCCAGATTTTGAAAAAAGGTGATGTCGTAAAAATCAGACCTGGCGTTGAACACTGGCATGGGGCCGCACCTGATAGTATGTTTGCACATATTTCAATAGAACCGAATCTTCCGGATAATCAGACAACATGGCTAAAACCTGTCAAAGACGAGGAATATAATCCTGAAGAGTAATAATTCTAAAGCCGGAGATTTCCCGGCTTTTTTATTGAATTTACCATATTGACTTTTTATAAAAACGGAGTTATTATTAAAACCGAAAATTTAATTTAAGGAGTTAAGAATGGAAAATTCAACAAATTTTAACGGTGTTAAAAAATGCGAAAATTCTAAGATGAAAAAGTTCGGCATATTGCTTTTAATGCTGATTTTATTGCTAATCCCGATAGGCTTCTGGTTCGGGATTATAAAGGATAGAGAATCCTACCGTGATGAAGCTGTGAAAAGTGTAGCTTCTGCTTGGGGCGATGTTCAGATTTTCGGCAGTCCTGTAATGTCTTTTGAAAAGAAAAAAGATAAAAATGCAACAGAAACCGTCAATCTTAAGTTAAATAATTATTCGGTTGATGTGAAAATTTCAACTGAAATCCGTAAAAAAGGAATTTTTAAAGTACCGGTTTATGTTGCAGATGTCCTTTTAAAAGGCGACTTTATAAATAATTACGGAGACCTGTCGGATAAAGAGATTACAACATCTTTTACGGTAGAAGATTCCACCGGGTTTATAGAGGAGCCGAAATTCAAAATTAATGGCGGAAAACAAGTAGTTTCTCAGGATACAAAATATCTTACAAAAATTCCGAAAACCCCAAAAGTTATTCCTTTTGAAATAAGCTACAGAATAAGAGGGCTTAACGAGTTATATGCAGACCTCGGCGGTCAGTCGAATAAAGTCAAAATAGAAGGCAACTGGGCTGATCCGAGTTTCACTGGTAATTTCCTCCCATCCTCAAGTGCGGTTACAAAGGATAATTTCAAGGCAGAGTGGAGTATTCCGAAAGTTGCAACAACTAATGTTTCTCAGGTGAATCCGAATTCCGTCACAAAATATTCATATACTGACGGTAATAACCGCGCAAGGGTGGGTGTATCTCTGCTTGTGCCGGTCGATAACTACCGTATGGCAAACAGAGCGTTAAAATATTCGTTCCTGTTTATTACGCTTACGTTCCTTAGTTATTTTATTTTCGAAATAACCCGTCCGTCACAAAGACGTATCCACCCGCTTCAGTATTTGCTTTTAGGCGGCGCAATGTTGATATTCTATCTGCTTCTTGTGTCAATTTCGGAATTCCTTCCGTTCCTTGCGGCATACATTATATCTTCTCTTATGACAATTTCGCTTATTGGATCATATACTTATTACGTTATCACTAAACGGCAGGATGTCAGATTTACTGCGATAATTTCATCTCTGCTTGTGATTTTGTATACCTTCCTTTATATATTGTTAACCCTTCAGGATCTGGCGTTATTAATCGGAAGTTTAGGCCTGTTTATTATAATAGCCTTGATAATGTACGCGACAAGAAACGTCGACTGGTATAACGAGGGCTAAGGTGTAAAACCGCGTAAGATATAGTATGCAATTGTATGTAAAATTTTTAGGGGGGGATTTCCCCCCTTTTACAAAGGGATGACACTTATCCCCTCGCCCTACGGGATAATGTCAATGGTCGTTTTTCCTTTAACGTAATTTCGGTTTGCAACACACAATTGCGCAGGCGCTGGAATTTTTCTAACTCACTGTTAAACGATTGTAAAATCATCATTTGAAAATATGTGCGTACTGATTTCTTTTAATTTCGCTTCCGCTGTTTTCATATTCATAACATCAAATTCAATACTTGAAAGTTTTGAAGCCGGATTTTCTGCAATAATTTTTTTTGCAGTTGATAAAATTTCGATAAATTTAGGGTTGGGACTTACGTGTTGCACAATTGTATCTATCTTATTGAAATTTTTATCTTTTAAAAACATTTTTGATATAATATGCCGGAATAGTGACACTTCGCCCCTTGCCATTGTTTTCGGGCATTCTTTCAGCATACTTTTTGCGAGGGATTTATCAGAACTCAGCGTTGTTTTATAGCAGTATTTAATATCAGGAAAAGATTCGTTAGAAAAAATAAGGTTTTTATTTCTGTCAATGTCAATTACCGTATTTATGTCCGTGTTGTTTGTGAATGTATCTTCAAATAATCCTGAAAATTTTCTGGTTCTTTCTATGTCTCCATGGAATTCTTTTTTTACGGATTTTAACAATTTTGAACCAGGTTTTGCCTGAAATATTATATTGTAATTATTGTAATTTGTTTTCATAAGTCATTCAATTTTACTCAGTGTAACACAGTTTGAAAGGTTTGAACAGAGAAGTTTTGTAATATTATCTGTGGTCTTTTTTAAACCGGATTTCCCTAATGATAAAACATCTTCTGAAGAGTCTATTACGTACAAAATTTCGCCGTTTGATTTGTTGAAAATTATTGTATCTCCTATATAAATCGATGCCATTGTGTTGTTGGTGCTGTTGTATGAAATCCCTAGTGGAACAACTTTTACAGTGTCCTTTGATTCAAGAATATTTTTGATAATTTTTGAAACTCCGGGCTGGAATTTTTCTTCCAGTGTTTTATCTTTGTAAATGGAATTGTTGCCTTCAGGGAATATAAACAAATTGCATTTTTTGTGCAGAAATTTCGCGATTAAATATTTCATCGGAACGACATTGTCTTCGATTTTTTTATTGGTCATATAAGCATCTACAGGTATTAATCCCATTTTTCGATAGATATTGCGCAATTTTTTATTAACTAATTTTATAAAATTCTGACTGACCAGAATATTCGGGCGCGGGCAGTCGTTTTGTTTGCCGTAGGCGGTGTATGCGTAATTCAAAAATGAATTAAAAATAGGATAAATAAATTTATCTTTTTCTGGGTTGTCATGGTTTAGTATAAAGATATGAGAATCATTGGATTGTGCAATTTTTTCAATCTTTCCCTCCTCAATATTCATATCAATAAACCTGTTATGAATGGAATTACCCATCTTAGCCCATTCTTCAATGTATTGAGGCGAATCCGGAGTCATTTTTTTTATCAGCCTGAAAGAATTATAAAAAGACCTGAAATGCTCCAGTACAAGAATTTTACTGGCAAATGAGCGGAGTTTATTTGCCGCATTAAAACTTTTTCTTAATAGTTTATTTTTAATTTCTGAATTATCCGGTTTACCCTGTTCTTTTCTTATCCGGTTTTTAATTTTTATAGAAAGTTGGTCAAGCTTCTTTTTACTTTTGGGTTCTTTGTAGAAAAAATCCATAGGACTCGCTGAATAAAGTATGTCAGTTTTCTGCGGAAGATTCAAAAGTCCTTTATCTGAAAGCTTAAGCCTGAGTCCGAAGCTAATTTGCGTATTTCTGTTATGAATATTTTGGAGCATAGATTAACTAAAACATATAAAAAAAATTTTTGCCAGTATAATTAGGTCTCAATTTCCCGGATAATTCTCGCAGGAACTCCGGCAGCAATTGTGTTTGACGGAACATTTTTGGTGACGACGCTTCCTGCCCCGATAATTGCTCCATCGCCGATTTCAACACCTGGTAAGATAGTGGAATCTGACCCGATCCAAACATTTTTTCCTATTATAACAGGTTGGGGTAAAATATTTGCACGTTTGTCAGGGTTAATGTCATGGTTCAGAGTTGCTATTGTAACATTATGTCCTATAAGACATCCGTCTCCGATAGTAATTCCTCCCTGATCCTGAAATTTACAGCACGCATTTATAAAAACATGTTCTCCTACTGTTATATTTTTCCCGCAGTCTGTATAAAACGGCGGAAACATACGAAAATTTTCCGGAACTTTTTTGCCGGTTAATTCCGAAAAAATTTCAACAATTTCCTCCGGAGTGTGATATTTGTTGTTAAGTTCCATAGTAATTTTGAGGGCATCCTGTGCAAGTTTATTAAAGGTTTCCCCAAGACACGAACCGGCGTTTACATATTCTCTTTTTGCCATTAATTCTCTAAAATCTTTTATATCCATTGTTTTGCTTCTAAAGTTTCCACAGTTATTATTATTTATGAAATCATTGAAAATAGCAAATACTTGTAATGTATAATCAAAATGCCTGTTATGAATGCCTTCTGACATTTATTTAAAGCGTTTGAAAAATCCACCGCCGTATTTCGTATATAAATATTTAATAGTATTTTCTGTCTTGATAATGTCAGCTTCTTTAAGTGCTAAAAATTGTGACAGTTCTGTTTTCCCGAGAGGTCTTTTTATAACCCATGCAAACTGCATAGTAGGCGTTACGTTGTACTGGAGGCCGATGCGGTATTTCCCGCGATAGTCTTTTGCAATAACTATTTCAGAATCATCAGAACCCCACTTGCTGATATTTTCTATTTGTTGTTCAAGTAATTTTGTCGTTTTTTTCTTGTCAGGACCTTTTGACAATTGACTGTACAGCTGGTATTTTACCTGCTCGGAAACAGATGCTTTAAAATTGACAGGTGTATTATTTGACATTTGGATATTTTGAATTCTCATTACACAACCCTTTCAGATTAAATAATTTATTTTTCTTTAGATATAAGACCTGTTTTTAATTTGAATTCGTATTCATTCATGTATGAAAATTTTTCAAGAAGTTTTCTGAACTGGTCTTTTTGGGTTAAAATAACAGGGCTTTTGCCGGATTCTGAAGCGTATAATGTATGTACAGGCTGTCCTTTTTGAAATTCTTTTTTATAACTAATTGTAATTGTATCTGAATTCGGAACTTCCGCAAATCGTCTGACAGCAGAGCAAAATTGTTTATATTTTGACTGGACATTATTTTTTTTGTAAAATGCGTCTGCCGCATCCAAAAAGTGTCCGTCAAATTTCGCTGTAAAATTTGGCGTATGATAGGCTGCCTGTGTAATTTTCATTATTTTCTCCTTTTATATTTGTTATAAAACATTGTTATCATAATAAAACTACACAAAAAATAATTTGTTATTAAGATAAAAAATGGTTTATATACAAGTTTATACAATAAACCTAGATAAATGTTAGTTTTATCATCTCCATGCCGGCCAAAATTGAATACTTGACTCGAAAATAAATACTACAGCTTAATAAGTTAGTTGGCGAGAAGTGGTGAGTTGTTTTATAAACAGAAGTGTAAAAGCAGTAGTATATATTTTCTCAACACGCTCTCGCCCTGCTCCCGCTATCGTTTCGAAAATAAATACTACAGCTTAATAAGTTAGTTGGTGAGAGGTGGCGAGTTGTTTTATAAACAGAAGTGTAAAAAGCAGTAGTATATATTTTCTCAACACGCTCCCGCTCTGC